>NZ_DVDW01000013.1:0-126671 GCF_015296045.1 Thermosynechococcus sp. M3746_W2019_013
CCCAGAAACGTTCTCGCGCTCCTTAGAGATCAAGCGGTAGTGCCCCGGTTGGATGCCCTCGCGGGGAGGATGTTTCAGGTCGAAGGTTAGCGTTGCTTCGTCGAACTTTGCCTGCCCGTCCAGAACGAACCGGGTGAGCCGCCAGAACATCATCCCAAAACGGTCAAGCTGTTGCCGCGCTCCTTCCAGGTTCACGCGCAGACGCGCATGAACGTCTTCGTCGAAGTGTTCGAGAAGCTTCTGCCGGGTCTCGGCCATGCGAAGCTGAATCTTTTCGTCGAGCTCCTGACGCAGTCTCGTGAAAGCCGCTTCGATTTCCTCCGGCGTGCGGCATTGCTGGTAGATCTCGAGCACCCGTCGTTCGAAGTCCACGCCCGACTCAATGGTGCCAAGGACTTCGTCCGAGGCGCCGAACACACCGCTGAAGAGGTTGAATTTCTCCTCAAGGAGCTCATAAACGCGGCGGTCGGCCTCGTTCTTCTCGTTGAGGAAGTTGATGACGACGACATCGTGCTTCTGCCCATAACGGTGGCAGCGCCCGATTCGCTGCTCGATCCGCTGGGGGTTCCAGGGTAGATCATAGTTGATGACCAGCGAGCAAAATTGCAGGTTGAGGCCCTCGGCTCCGGCTTCCGTGGCGATCAGGATCTGCCCGTGATCGCGGAAGTGCTCGATGATGGCTGTGCGGATGTCCACAGGCCTGGACCCCGTCGCGCGGCCACTATCCCTGTTAGCTTGCAGCCAGCGATCGTAGATGGCGGTTGTATCCGGTTCCTTGTTCGTCCCGTTGAACGTGATGATGCGGCCGGCGTAGCCGTTCGTCTCCAGAAAGTCCTTCAAGTAAGCTTGCGTTCTCCGCGATTCCGTGAAGATCACGGCACGCTGCGCTGCCCCCATCTCGGCCATCTTCTCGAAACCGATCTCGAGGGCTTTGATGAGGGCACGGCTCTTGGTATCAATTCCGATGCTTCTTGCCGATTGGGCGTAGCGGTTCAGCTCGTCGATCTCTGCGAGCAGCTTCTGCCGGTCCACGGCGGATACCGCCGGTTCGGCCTCGGCTGCCTGGGCTTGCTCGTCCGAACCCTCATCGCCGGAAAGTTCCGGAGGCGAGTCGAGAATCTCGTCCAACAGTTCGTCGTCAATTTCCTCCTTCGCAATGAGGCGCTCGACAAGGTCTTCGGGAGCCGGAAGCTTGTCACGGATGGCGATCAGGCGGTCGCGGATGGCTTCAAGTGTGGCCGCCACGGCTTGAGCTGAAGAAGCAAGAAGCTTGCGGACGATCAGGACCGTTAGGTGGCGTTGCCGATGGGGTAGCGCGTAGGTGTCTGGACGCTGAAGAAACGCCGATACCGCTTCATACAGCTTGTGTTCCTGCTCCGTCGGCTTGAAGGGCCGCGTAATGAGCCGGCGCTCGGTGTACTGGATGTACTCAAGGACCTGCCGTCGTAGCGTACGCATGCAAAAGGTGCGAAGGCGATTCCGCAGCTCTTCCAGATTCCCATTGGCATTGACGAACTGACTTCGGAAGAAGGATGGGTTGCCGCCGAAGATGTGGTCATCGATGAGGGTGGAAAGACCGTACAGCTCCAGCAGTGAGTTCTGGAGCGGCGTCGCTGTCAGCAGTACCTTGCGCCGATCCTCGAAGGCCCATCGAATGTTTTGCCCCATGCGATTTGACGGTTGGTAGGCGTTGCGCAGCTTATGGGCCTCATCAATGACCACCAAATCCCACTGGATAGGGCGAAGTTCGGACGCGCGTGTGCTGGCGAAGTTCATGGAAGTGACCACGATCTTGTTTGCCTCAAAGGGATTGAGGCCTTGCGCTTGCCGCTCCCGGTACTCCTTCGCATCCAGGATGACCGTCGGAAGGTTGAACTTCTCGGAAAGCTCGATCGCCCACTGTTTGCGGATGGAGGCGGGGCAAATGACCAGAAGCCGACGCCGCTGTTCAGCCCAAAGCTGGCAGAGGATGAGTCCAGCCTCAATAGTTTTGCCAAGACCAACCTCGTCAGCAAGGATTACGCCTTTGGAGACAGGAGATCGGAAGGCGAACAGCGCTGCCTCGATCTGGTGCGGATTGAGATCCACGCATGCGTCGAAAAGAGACCGTGAAAGGCGCTCCACCCCTGTCCCGCCCATGCGGGTCAGCTCATGCGCAAAATATTTGGCGTGATAGACGGTGCTCATTGTTGGTAACTCCTGGGAAATCGAATGGGCTGTACCCAGGCAAAGTTGGCATTGCCGGCGGGCAACAGAGCGTACTTCCAGCACTTGTCCTCGCACAGGCGCTTGCTGCCTCCTCCTTCCTGTCGCAAGGGGGTTGGGCTAAGAAAAACTTTGAAAATCGTTGGCCTTTCATTCTTCGAGAAAGAAGTCGTTATCAATGCGTTTGACCGGATAGCTGGTTACAGTGGCAACACCCACGTTGTGCTCGAACATCAGTTCCGCAAGCCGCTCACCGTCGACGAGCACAATTTTACTGTCAATTTTTTCGACATACTGTCGGGCTTCCTCGGTGAAGGTGGAGGTGGTGATAAACACACCTTTGCGGGCACGCTGTCCTTGAAGCGCCCCGGCAAACTTCTCGACCTCAGGCCTGCCGACGGTTTGCCCCCAGCGCTTGGCTTGCACATAGACCACATCGAACCCAAGCCGATCCTCCTTGATGATGCCGTCAATGCCTTCATCGCCACTGCGCCCGATGGTCCGCGCTGCTTCCTGGAACGAACCGCCATAGCCCATGCGCACAAGGAGCTCTACAACCAAACGCTCAAAAAAGGCGGCAGAAGCTTCCTTTACCTGCTCTAAAAGCTCTGCCAATAGGTTTTGTTTCAGGGTTTCGTATGCTTGTTCCAGCAACTCCTCTGGCGAACCTGTATCGTCGGAAGGCATGACATCGTTCGTTACTGTGGTGGTGCTGCTCTGCGCTATGAAAGCCCGGAACTCTTCAAACTGCTTGAGGAAATCTATGTCGATGCGATCGAGATTCTGCGCGAGCACCTCACGTCCGCGCTCGGTGATCTGTACCCAGCCACGACGTGGGCTTTCGAGCAACCCAGCCTTTTTCAAGTACGTTCTCGCCCAGCCAACCCGGTTGTCGAAAATCGGCTGCTGGCCGCTCGGCAAAAGCTGCCTCCGCTCCTCCACAGTGAGCGAGAATTCCTGGGCTAAATGGTCTATCAGGTCGCGCAAACGCTGCTGCTCACCGTCCGCAAGATACCTGAGCAGAGGCAGCATAAGCGCTTGGTAAGTAGGGATGGGCATAGTGCGATCTTTCTAGCAGAACATCAGGCTGTCAACACGATGATAACAGGATGCATAGTTACTGTTTGTAGTCAGCGTCCTGCCCTGAAAGAACGCCTTGTCCTTGCTAATTGCTTTGAGATTCTTTCTCACACCCATCAACATTGGCTTGAGGTAGAGGCCCGTTACATGAGAAAAAAAGACGTCAGCCCGCAGTGGTTGCCGCTGGAGCAAGCGGTTCTGCGTTCTGGGCTAAAGTGAAAGCTTGAGCCAGGACATGGGTGGCAACCCCACGCGAGGTGCACTGCTGCCCAATGAAGCGCAAACGGGCCAGTTGCTCCTCGCAGGGTCGGCTCACCTTCGACATCGATCGCTTGGGTTAGACCTCCGAGTTGCGCCGTGAGGTCATTGTCTATGAATTGCTGCACCTGAAAGTGCCCAATCACAGCGAGATGTTTAAGGTATGACTCAAAGCCTATCTGGCATCTGTTGGAACTGCCTCCCCTGCCGATGACATAAAAAGTTGTCGTGACACTCCCTAGAGAACGGATTGGGGATCTAGTTGGTCTAAAAGGGGTTCAAGAACCGCTTCCCAAGGGGGGAGTGGCATCCCTAAAACAGCCTCCAGCTTCCCACAGTTGAGAAGGGAAAAGGCGGGTCGTTGGGCCAAAGTGGGATACTCCCTGCTGGGAATTGCCTCTAGGGTAGCCACTGCACAGCCCTGGGTGCGCAGGTAATCAAAAATTTTAGCAGCAAAACCATACCAACTGGTGCTACCGCGGGGCGTCAGGTGATAGAGGCCACTCAGGGAAGAATCCATCTGCCAGCGCTCGAGGAGTTGATAGGTGAGTTGGGCAATGAAGGGAGCAGCCGTGGGCGTACCGATTTGATCGGCAACCACCCGAACCAAAGGACGGGTTTGGGCCAGGCGAACCATTGTCCGCAGAAAGTTCTTGCCCCGCAAATCATAGACCCAACTGGTGCGCAAAATCAGGTGGGCGGGGTGGTGGGTGGCGATCGCCTGCTCTCCTAGCCACTTACTGTAGCCATAGACATTGAGGGGGGCAGGGGGATCGGTTTCGCGATAGGGTAGCGACTGCGTGCCGGCAAAGACATAATCGGTGGAGTAGTGAATCAGCAGCCCGCCTAGGTCGGCCATGGTTTCTGCCAAGCGGCCAACCGCTGTGCCATTAATCCGCTGGGCCCGCTCGGGTTCCTGTTCCGCTTGATCTACGGCAGTGTAGGCCGCCGCATTGATGACCACATCGGGGCGAAGGGTTTTCAGTAACTGAGGAATGGCATCTACATCTTCCAGGTCCAGGGTTACGGCGGTACCTTGGCGAGCCACGGGAATCACTTCAATGCTAGGCGGGGCCTGCCGCACCAGTTGCCAGCCCACCTGCCCCGTTGCCCCCAAAATCACCAGCCGCATTTTCTACACTCCTGGGTGATGAACTGATTGTTAAAATACTTTAAGAGTTTGCGCCACTACCCATGAATACGGCCATTGTCCCCAGCGATGCCGCGCCCCAAGAGATTGCGATCGCGGCTGAAACCCTTCCCAATGATCCAGAGAGCTTTCAACCCTACGATCCGCTGGCTATCGATGCCTACTATCGGCAGCGGCCTTTACTGGTCTTGAGTCGTTGGTTGCGGATTCTCTGGCCGGTGTTTTGGCTGCTTTTTAATCGTTGGTGGGACAGGGTCACAGGCCAAAGCAAACAAAATCAACAGCGGCGGGCGATCGCCCTGCGGGAAACCCTAACCCGCCTTGGCCCTGCCTACATCAAAGTGGGACAAGCCCTCTCCACCCGTCCGGATTTGTTGCCAGCGGTGTATCTGGAGGAATTGACAAAACTCCAAGATCAGTTGCCACCCTTTCCCAATGAAGTGGCCTTTCAGTTTATTGAGGAGGAACTGGGCGCCCCCCCCAGTGAACTCTTTGCGGAACTGAGTGATCATCCCATTGCAGCTGCCTCGTTAGGACAGGTGTATCGCGGCAAACTCCACAGTGGCGAAGAGGTGGCCGTTAAAGTTCAGCGCCCCGGCTTGGCAGAGAGTATCACCTTGGATATTTACATTCTGCGGGGGGTGGCCTATTGGGCAAAACGCCTGATCAAGGAGATTCGCAGTGATTTAGTGGCCATTCTCGATGAATTTGCCAGCCGCCTCTTTGAGGAAATGGACTATACCCAAGAGGGACGAAATGCCGAACGCTTCGCCCGTCTCTATGGCCATCTCACCGATGTCTATGTGCCTAAAATTTACTGGCAATACACACGGCGGCGAGTGCTGACGATGGAGTGGGTAACGGGGGTCAAACTGAACCAATTGCAGCAAATTCAGGCCCTGGGGATTGATCCGCGCTATATGGTGTATGTGGGGGTGCAGTGCTCCCTACGGCAGTTGCTTGAACATGGTTTTTTCCATGCGGATCCCCATCCCGGGAATCTGTTGGCCATGCCCAGCGGCAAATTGGCCTATCTCGACTTTGGCATGATGAGTGAGATTGCCCCAGAGCAGCGCTATGGCTTGCTGAATGCTATTGTTCACATTGTTAACCGCGAGTACGAAAGCCTTGCCTACGACTATGTTCATTTAGGGTTCCTAACCCCCGATACGGATTTGGAACCCATTATTCCAGCCTTGGCCTTAGTTTTTGAGGATGCCTTGGGGGCGAGTGTTTCGGAACTGAATATCCAACGCATTTTCGATCGCCTGTCAGAGGTGATGTATGAGTATCCCTTTCAAGTGCCCGCCTATTATGCCTTGATTGTGCGATCGCTATTGACCATGGAGGGGATTGCCATGGGCGTTGACCCCAACTTTAAGGTACTCAGTGCCGCCTATCCCTACATTGCCAAGCGACTGCTCACGGATCCTGCCCCGGAGCTGCGTACGAGTCTCACAAACCTTCTCCTCAAGGATGGTCAATTTCGCTGGACGCGCCTAGAAAATCTGCTGCGCAATGCCCGCGAGAGTCGTGACTATGACTTTAATGTGGTGCTAGAGCAGGCTTTGGATTTTCTCTTTTCGGAGCGGGGAGCCGAGTATCGCGATCGCCTAGCGGATGAAATTGTCAAGAGCCTCGACACTTGGGCACGGACAACGATGGGGCAATGGAACCTTGTGCAACTCTTACCCCTAGTCAGCCGCCCAGTACCGGCAACGGCCAGTTCCAACATCATCAGTGAAGCCAACGCCCTAGAGCATTTGCGCCGCATTTTCAGCATTTTGCAGGATACCCCCGGTTTTGATTGGGTCAAAGTTATCCCTGCGATTCTGCGGATTATTGTGCGCCCAGAGGTGCAGCAAATGGGTCAGCGCATTGTCAACGGCCTCCTGCAACGGGCGATCGCTCGCTTTATTCGGGAGATGTTGCTGGCGGACTCGCAGCCGGCGCTACAGACGACGAGTCTGTCCCGCTAGGTTCTGGGGATACAGCCGGTGGTGCTGCCCCAGGAGGGGGGGGTGTTGGTGCAGGGGTCGCTTCCTCAGCATCCTCAGCAGCTGGGGGTGAAGCCTGATGAGCCTCAGAGGGGCTAGGCGCTGGCGCGGTGGGTTGTTGGCGGGGGGGTGAAGCAGCGGGCGGACACATCTCAGGACGATACTCAAAGGCAAAGGTGATCGCTAGGGCCTGATATTTGCCTGTAGCCTCAAAAGCTTGCTTTCGTACCTGTTCTAAAGCCGCCTGATCCAAAAGCGGCGAGCCACTGCTGCGAATAATCTGGGGATTGCGGGTGAGCAAGCCCGTTTCTGGAGCGGCATTTGCAGGGAGCAATTCACCCTGGGGAGTGACTACCACCGCAACCGTTGTTTCCCCTTGTAGGCGATCGCCACAGGCCTCCTGCGGATAAAAGTCCGCAATCCGCTGCCCAAAATTCACTTGGATATCTGTCGTATTCAGCGTTGACCGCGTTTCATTAAACCAACGGGACAAAGCGGCTGCTGCCTCCGCTGTTGTACGGGCGATCGGCTCATTCGGTGGGGATGCGGGAGTCGGTAAGACCAGTTCTGGGGCAACGGCAACATCTTCATTGGGGCCCGGCAAGGGGCGGGTGGGCGGGGGCAATTGCCACAGGGGGGGCAAAGGCTGCACCGGCACTGGATTGGGGAGGAGTGGGGGCGACAAAGGAGGCAGCGGCGCCAAGGGGGCAAAGGAAAGGGGGGGTGGCTCAATGCCTGTCAATGGCAGCGGCGGTGGTGTGGTTGTGGCCAGGGGCGGCAGTTCTGTAGGCAAAAGGGGTTTGATAGACGGTAAATCCGCTTCTAGTTCTGGAGAAAGGCTGACCAAGGGCACCAGTTGATCATTGAGCACCTCTGGGGGTGTGGGTTCGGGGACACGCACAAAGGAGAGGATAACGGCGTGCAAAAGAATTGAACTGGCGATCGCCAGCCGGTTTGGCTCCCACACTGGCCATTGAGAAACCCTCTGCCAAATCGGTTGAATTGGTAACCGCAGCATACAAGAACTCCACACCCGTGAATATCCATGACGATTCTATCTTGGCTGATTATTCCTAATGCCAAGCGAAACTTGCTACCATAAACAAATAACGCTGTCCCAATATGGCTGGCTGCCAATACTGTCCCTATCAGTGATGCCCACCCCATTTCAAGAAGTTGAGGTTGTACTCAATCGTTTTTTTGTAAAAAAATTGAGTCAACCAGATCTTACATTTCATGAATACCAATGCCAATTTACTCAAATGCCAGAACAAGGTAGCGAGCAAAAAGCCCTTTCCAGCGTTTGCTACAAACTAGGAGTCACTGCTGTTCGACTAGGGAGCCGCATTATCACAAGGGAGCCTATTGACCCTAGAAGAATGCAAACTCAGGATTGGCAGTTACAGCAGATAGGATGTAGAGAACTGAGCTGTCAAAACCCTCATGAAAGAAAGGCTCTGGAAAGCTTTGAAAGAAAAACTCTAGAGGAAAATTTAAAGTTAAAGTTAAAAGAAAAATTTAAGAAAACCATCATCGAAAAAGACTATGAATTAGGGTTGATTTGGTGGATTCCTAGCCAAGAAGGGTTAGAAAAAACAGGTCATGGCTGGCAAGTACATAGAGGCAGACAAATTGATCTTACAATAGAAACAGATGGAAAATTATACTTAGAAATTGATATTCACTATCGATTCTATACTCTATTCACACTTGAGTGGTGGCTCAGTGAATATCCTAATATTCGAATCCAGTACGTGAGGAATACCTACAAAGACAAGAAAACATGGGTTCTTGAAAATTTTTCGGATAAAAATCCAAATGAAACAGAAATAGAAGCGCTAGGAATAAGCTTAGCAGAGTATCACCGTCGAGAGGGAGCAACCGAACAAGAAATAAATGAGTCACGTGTTGTAATTGTTAAGAAAAGTAGCGACTACAAGGCTAAGCCGCTATATCATTTATCTCAAAGATTATCACCAATTCTAACAATGGAAATCTTAGCGCAAATTGCTGAACAAGGAAGAGAAAAAAGTCAAATTCAAGATGCGTTTGCCCGCATCAGGAAAAATATTGACGCGCGTTTACAAGAATCGCAAAAAACAGCTCAAATTATTTTCAAAACCATCTATAATCTCAGCAGTCAACCAGAGCCAATGAAAGTTAATGGTTTTGTCATGCCTCGGGCAAAACTATTAGCTCGAAATGATAAAGAAATCAATCAAATAGCTAGAATTAGCTCCTATGGTTGTGCCAAGATTGGCGAAAAGCAATTTGGTTGCCTAAATTTATTTAATAATAAACCTGAATACCCAGAGGAAGTGCGCAAATGCTTGCTGGACATAGCAAGAAGTAGTGGCACGCAGATAAAAATAGACTCCTGTTTTACAGGAAGTGACTATCCAAAAGATGATCTAGCTCAACAAAGATTCTGGCAACAATGGGCTGCTCAAGGAATTAAAACGGTTTTAGTAGTGATGCCTTGGTCGCCCCATGAGGAGAAAACAAGGCTACGAATTCAGGCATTAAAGGCAGGAATCGCTACGCAGTTCATGATACCAACACCCCAGGCTAATCCCTACAAAGCTCTCAATGTTGCCTTGGGACTGTTGTGTAAAGCTAAGTGGCAGCCTGTCTATCTAAAACCATTAGATGATCCTCAGGCTGCTGACTTAATTATCGGTTTTGACACAAGTACAAACCGAAAGCTGTACTATGGTACGTCTGCTTTTGCAATTTTAGCCAATGGTCAAAGCTTGGGTTGGGAGTTGCCAGATATACAACGGGGGGAAACTTTCTCTGGTCAATCAATTTGGCAAATTGTGTCTAAGCTAGTGCTTAAATTCCAAGACAACTATGGTTCCTACCCTAAGAAGATACTACTGATGCGCGACGGGCTTGTTCAAGAAGGGGAGTTTGAACAAACAATCAAAGAACTGACTCAGCAGCGTATTGATGTCGATATTCTAAGTGTCCGTAAGAGTGGCTCAGGGAGGATGGGACGTGAATCTAATTCAGGCAATACCGAAATAATCTATGATGACGCTGAAGTGGGCACTGTAATTTTTTATTCTGAAAGTAACTCATTTATATTACAAACCACCGAGGTAATCAAGACGAAAACTGGCTCCCTTGGCAGTGCTAGACCTCTGCGGGTTGTGCGTCACTATGGCAATACACCTTTAGAGCTACTGGCTCTGCAGACCTATCACTTGACTCAGTTGCATCCTGCCAGCGGATTTAGCTCCTGCCGACTGCCTTGGGTACTGCACTTGGCCGATAGAAGTAGTAAGGAGTTTCAGCGGATAGGTCAGATCAGCCTTTTGCAGAATATTGATCGAGAAAAGTTAATTGCGGTTTGACAACAAAATAGACCTCAATCTATCAAAATATAGGATAAAATTGAAATAATCTATGCATTCTACCCAAGTGCAGGCAGAAGTCTCTGAATCGGGCAATTAGCCCATGAGGAGATAATTATCTTTAGATAAAATTCTATGAATTAGGCGATTTGTATTGACCTATCTTGGGCTGAAAGCGGCATCAGGTGCTTCAAATTAGATTTGATAATACGAAAAACCAGAAAAGATTATCAATCATTATATTGTCAAAAGAAACCCCTCACCCTATGCTTGATTTTAGAGACAAAGAGACGGTGATCAACGTCACGATAACAATCGGCTATCCCGTCATTATTTTCTGTGGCGATCGCTCTGATTGCAACTCTAGCTTTTGTACTGCTTACCCTTATTCTAATTAGGAGAGCTTACTCATGCCAATTGCTGTGGGAATGATTGAAACGCGCGGATTCCCCGCCGTCGTCGAAGCAGCAGATGCAATGGTAAAAGCCGCTCGGGTCACCCTTGTGGGCTACGAAAAAATTGGGAGTGGTCGGGTCACCGTGATTGTGCGGGGTGATGTCTCCGAAGTACAAGCCTCAGTGGCTGCCGGGGTTGATTCTGCCAAACGTGTCAATGGCGGAGAGGTGCTGTCCACGCACATTATTGCCCGTCCCCACGAAAACCTTGAGTACGTATTGCCCATTCGCTATACCGAGGCAGTGGAGCAATTCCGAAACTAAGGGGTTTGGCAGTTTGGTGGAGTTTTCAGTTGCATCGCTTATCGCTCCTCTGGTTCTTTTAGTTCTTGAGTTGTTTGACGTTTAGGAGTTATTACAATGGCAATTGCCGTCGGTATGATTGAAACCCTTGGTTTCCCCGCAGTGGTGGAAGCCGCAGATGCAATGGTGAAAGCCGCTCGCGTTACCCTTGTGGGCTACGAGAAAATCGGGAGTGGTCGGGTCACCGTGATTGTCCGTGGCGATGTTTCTGAAGTGCAGGCTTCAGTCGCGGCGGGGGTTGAAAACGTGAAACGGGTGAATGGGGGTCAAGTGCTCTCCACCCACATCATTGCTCGTCCCCACGAAAACCTCGAATACGTGCTGCCCATTCGCTACACCGAAGCGGTCGAACAATTCCGCGAAAGCGTTAGCGGTATCCGCCCGATGGGTCGCCCATAGTGAAAATCGCGCGAGTGTGCGGCACCGTTACCAGTACCCAAAAAGAAGAAACCTTAACGGGAGTCAAGTTTCTCGTCTTGCAATATCTGGGTGAGGACGGCGAATTTTTACCCGACTACGAAGTGGCTGCGGATACGGTTGGTGCAGGGCAGGATGAGTGGGTATTGGTAAGCCGAGGCAGTGCCGCCCGCTATATTATCAATGGCACCGACAAACCCATTGACGCAGCCGTTGTCGCCATTATTGACACCGTAAGTCGGGATAATTATTTGCTCTATAGCAAACGTACCCAGTATTAGCATTGGAGACTTCTCCCTATGGCGGTTCAAAGCTATGCGGCACCCCCGACGCCGTGGTCTAGGGATTTAGCGGAGCCAAAGATTGCCCCCACGGCTTACGTCCACTCCTTCAGTAACCTCATCGGCGATGTCCGCATCAAAGATTATGTTCACATCGCCCCCGGCACCTCCATCCGTGCCGATGAAGGCACGCCCTTCCACATTGGCTCCCGCACCAATATTCAAGATGGCGTCGTCATCCACGGCCTCCAACAGGGACGGGTGATTGGGGATGATGGCCAAGAGTATTCTGTCTGGATCGGTGATAATGCCTCAATTACCCACATGGCACTGATCCACGGCCCTGCCTACATTGGCGATGGCTGTTTTATTGGCTTTCGCTCGACGGTGTTTAATGCACGGGTTGGTGCCGGCTGTGTGGTCATGATGCACGTCCTCATTCAGGATGTGGAAATTCCACCGGGAAAATATGTGCCTTCGGGAATGGTGATCACGACGCAGCAGCAAGCCGATCGCCTGCCGAATGTGGAAGAGTCAGATATTCACTTTGCCCAGCACGTGGTTGGCATTAATGAAGCGCTGCTATCGGGGTACCAGTGTGCTGAGAATATTGCCTGTATTGCCCCGATTCGGAATGAACTCCAGCGTCAAGAAGATCCACCCACCCTACACGTTGAAATGCTCACCGGGGAAAAGAACACCATGACCACAGATTATGGGACTCACGTCCGGCAATTGTTGCAGCAAGGATACCAAATTAGCTTGGAATATGCCGATGCGCGGCGGTATCGCACTAGCTCTTGGCAAAGTGGCCCGACCTTGACAGGGCAGCAGGAGTCTCAGGTAATGGCCGCGATCGCCCAACGACTCAAGGAACACGAGGGCGAGTATGTGCGCCTGATTGGTGTCGATCCCAAGGCCAAGCGTCGGGTTTTCGAGGAAATCATTCAACGTCCCGGTCAAGCAGCTGTGGCTAGTCGCAGTAGCCCTCGTCCCAGTGCAACGGTGAACGCAGCGCCAGTGGGTTCCTTGGATGCCTCCGTTGTGGCTCAGGTGCGGCAGTTGCTCCAACAGGGGTATCAAATTGGCACAGAGCACGCCGATGCCCGCCGCTATCGCACGAGTTCTTGGACAAGCTGCGCTCCCATTCAATCCAAACAGGAGCCGGAGGTGTTGGCCGCCCTTGAGGCCTGTCTCCAAGAACATGCGGGTGAATATGTGCGCCTTATTGGCATTGATCAAAAGCAAAAGCGGCGCGTCCTTGAGCAAATTATTCAGCGCCCACAGGGACCGGTGGCGATCGCCACAAAAGCACCCACCCCAGTGGCTACTAGTCATGTCTCCGTCAGTTCTGACGGCAATGACACGCTTCTCAGTGCCGATCTCGTAAACCAAATTCAAGACCTGTTGCGCCAAGGCTGCCAAGTCATCACCGAGTATGCCGATCAGCGTCGCTTCCGTACCAGTTCTTGGCAAAGCGGCATCAAAATTACCTCTGCCCAGCAAATCAATGATCTGAAGGCTTTCCTTGCTGAGCACCAGCGGGACTATATCCGCCTTGTGGGGGTCAATCCCCAAGCCAAACAGCGGGTCCTGGAAACCATTATTCACCGTCCCAATGGCAAAGCCGCCAGCAATGGCAATAGCACCCGTAGTCAAGGGTTCACACCGCGTCCAACCGCCTCCAGTCAAGGGGGCACAAGCACCCATAGCCTCAGTCAAGAGGTGATTGAACAAGTCCGGCAACTCCTGCAACAGGGCTATACCCTCGGCCTAGAACATGTGGATGCCCGTCGCTACCGCACCAACTCCTGGCAAAGTGGCCCCCGCATTGAGGCCAAAAATCTTAATGAAGCCCTTGCTGCGATTCAGGCTTGCCTCCAAGAATACAGTGGCGAGTATGTGCGGCTGATTGGTATTAATCCTGTCGGCAAGCAGCGGGTGGCCGAAATCCTACTCCAACAGGCTGCTAAGTAGCCCTCCCTGTGAGGTGCCCCCATGCCCCTGCCGCCCTTAGCTCTGCCCCCTTCACCTGCGGTTCGCATTGTGGGTGATGTGGTGGTGGATCCCCAAGCCGTTTTGGCACCGGGGGTGTTGCTTTGGGCAGAAGCAGGGGCTTCGATTCGGATTGCTGCAGGGGTCTGCATTGGCATGGGTAGCGTCATTCACGCCCACGGCGGCACCATCACAATTGGTGAAGGGGTCAACATTGGTGCGGGAGTGCTGCTGATTGGGGCGGTGACCGTTGAACCCCATGCCTGTATTGGCGCCAGTACCACGGTGATGGAAACAACGATTCCGGCTGGTGCTGTGGTGGCCGCCGGTTCTCTTCTGGGGGATCGGAGTCGTCGTTGGCCGCCCGCCGCAGAAACGAGTCACCCCCAACAGGGGGCTGTTTTCCCTGAGGATCCTTGGCAAGAGCCACCAACAACTGTCCATCCTTCAGAGAATTCCCCACCAGAGCAGCAGGACCCTACCGACTCTTCCCCTAGTCATCAGGAAAGTCCAGCCACTGCTCCACCAGAGACAAGCACTGCGACAAGGCCTAAGGCAAACGTGGTCTATGGTCAAGCCTATGTTAGTAGGATGTTTGCCAAGATGTTTCAGGTGGGGCCCATCCCACCCACGGGGGATAATCCTGCCCTAGGCAGTCGTCAGTAAAGCAATGGTTTCTACATGAGCCGTTTGGGGAAACATATCGAGGGGCTGAATGTTTGCTAGTTGATAGGTACCGGTACTGCAGAGGTGAGCCAGATCCCGTGCCAAGGTGGCGGGGTGACAACTGACATAGAGAATGCGTGGGGGACGGTTGTGGAGAATGGCCTCAAGAACGGCGCGATCGCACCCTTTACGCGGTGGATCAAGAATCAACACATCCACGGCCTGATTGTACTGGGGTAGCCACTCCTCTGCCTTGGCACAGACAAAGTGAGCATTGTTAATGCCATTGTGTTGGGCGTTGGCGATCGCCTGCTGTACCGAGGCAGACTGCACTTCAACACCAATGACTTCAGCCACAGCGCCCGCAAGGGGTAGGCTCAGGGTCCCCACGCCACAGTAGAGATCCACCAGTCGTTCCTGACCCGTTGGAGCAATCCAGTCTCGCAGGGTGGTGACCAGTTGCTCCGCTTGGGCTGTGTTGACTTGAAAAAAAGTGGTCGAGGCAATCTGAAACCTCACCCCTGCCATTTCTTCCCAAAGGTAGGGCCGCCCGGCCAGCACCTGTGTCTCATCGCCAAAGATGCGATTTCCCACTTGATGATTGAAGTTGACACAGACCCCCATCACCCCTTGAAACTGCTGTAACCAACCTTCTGCCGCTGCCTGCAAACCAGCGGGTAATGGCCCCGCAAGCACGAGGGTAATGAGCTGCTCCCCTGTGCGCTGACCTATGCGCAAACCAAGGTGGCGAAACCCCGGTTCATGGGTCTGTTCGCTGTAGATCGGCCAGGGTTGTAATGCCTGCTTCAGGGCAGCCAAGAGGGGATTGAGGCGGGGATCCTGCACCGGACATTGATTCAGGTTCACCAAGTGATGGGAGCCTTTTTGGTAATAGCCGGCAACCACGGCACCGTGGCGGCGACGGAGGGGGTACGTCACTTTATTGCGATAGCCAAAGGGGTTAGGGGCAGCCAAAATCGGTAGAAAGGCTTGGGGTTCGAGATGACCAATACGGGCGATCGCGTCCTTCACCAGTTGTTCTTTGGCCGCCAATTGAGCTGCATAGGCCACACACTGCCACTGGCAGCCGCCACACTTATCGGCGACAATACAGCTTGGGCGCACCCGCCGTTCTGAAGGCTGCACCACCTCCAAAACTTTGCCGTGGGCATATTGTCGCTTTACGTGGGTCAGGCGCACCCGCAGGCGATCGCCCGGAACCGTATCGGCCACAAAAACCACCCGATCCTGCCAGCGTCCTACCCCCTCCCCCGTGTGGCTTAAGGAGTCAATCCTGAGCTCAATCGTGGCGCCCTGCTGCCAAACGCTCATCAATTTACGTCTAAAGTCACTAAACGTTAAGGATAAGTTTAGGGATAAGTTAAGGAGAACCAGCAAGCTCTATTTTCGCTGCTATACTGCTAGCGGTGCAATCCGACGTTTGTACCGAAGTGATTTTGGAGTCGATCCCCTATGCTGAAGCGTCTTTCACCTTGGTTACTGGCACTGGCACTACCCGTAGGTGCCCTTTTCACCCCCCCTGTCAAAGCAGCTAACGTTGTCTCCCTCACCTATGGTCCTTTTCAGCGATCCTTCCCCCTGTCGGAGCTAGAGGAATTTGTGTCCACCCAAGAAGCAACGGGTCAATTGCGAGCATTGATGCGGCTGGTTCCCAAAGATAGCCAAGCCAAGCTCCTTGAACTCTTGAGTATGCGGCTGCCCTTTAATGTTGTGCAAACCGATCAAATTCTAGCCAGTCCCATTGGCAAAGATTTACTCAAACAATTTTCTCAGGTCACAATTCGCCGTGATCAAGCTGGGGAAGTTGCCCTTCGGGGTGCGATGCTCACTGCCGCTGCCTCTCCAGAAGGATTGAGCGTGATGTCGTTTTTGAAAAACTATCCTGGTGAAACCATTAACTTGGATTTGCGCAAGCTCAACCAAATGCTCAAGAAACAAGACGGCATTATGAGCATGTTCGGGAAATTACGCCCATAGCGCCAAAGCATTGACTGAGATTTAAAATGAACAATTCAGGTGCAGGGGTAAGGAAGCTCCTGCATTTTTTCATGAACTACTCCTGTTCTCGCAGCCACGTCCACCAGCGATTCAAGGGGGCATAGAGCAAGGGTGCCCAAAGACTACTCATAATAGCTGAGCTAAGCGCTACTTGCCGATGGTGCTGCCAAATTTCCTCTAGGGGAAAGCCACTGCCAAGGGTCATTTGGATTGCGATGATGGTTTGCTGCAGGATGGCCATTGCAAAGGTAATCAGAGCAACGGAAATAAAATCCTCAGAAACAAAACGCTGCTTTTGCATCAGGGCGGTCAGCCCCCCCACCAAAGCTAAGCTGACTGCATGGCTAGGATGAGCACTGACCAAGCCATCTTGAATCCAGCCGAGGGCAATACCCGCCAGTACCCCTTGGCCCCACGATCGCTTGACACTCCAGACCACCACCCAGATTAAAAACCAGTCCGGCACCAATAGAGGCAAGTTAGGTAAGTGAATAAAGCTCAGCAGGGCACAGAGTCCCACAGAGCCAATGGTAATCAGCCAGTTGAGACTAGTGAGACTAGTTCGGTGTAAACGTGTCTGTCGGTTCAGCATAGGGAATGACGGTCACCCACTCAAGGCGATCAAACGGCGCCCCAAGAATAACGGTGGCATGGGGATGGGTGGGATCGCTCAGTTCCACCGATTGCACCTCACCAATGGGAATGCCTGCTGGATAAAGACTACTCAGGGCTGAGGTATAGAGAACATCCTTGGGCTGTACCTTCGGGTCTTTCTCTAAAAACTCGACAATCACCTGCTGGTTGAGTTGTCCCCGCAGAATCCCCATCTGCCGCGTTCGACCAACCACAACCCCCACGCGACTGGCGGGATCCGTGAGTAACATGACTCGGCTGGTATTGGGGGTAATGCTGGTAATGCGGCCAACAAGACCACCGTTACCCACCACCACTGAGCCAACGGTTAAGCCCTGACGAGTGCCTTCCCCTAGGAGGAGCGATCGCCACCACTGATCGGAACTGCGACCAATCACCGGCACAATGCGGCCATTCAAATTGGGGAGCATCGGTGCATTCAGCATGTGCCGCAACCGTTGGTTTTCCGCCTGAAGGGCAGCCAGTTGCTGCTCCAGTTGCCATGTGCGAGCTTGAATCAGGGCTTGCTGATCGTCCACTGCGCCTTGAAAGGGCAAACTGAAAAGGCGGTAGAGTTCACGAATCGCTGCCCCATTGGTCGCGCGCAAAATCCAAGCCGTTGTGAGGACTAAGGCGACAAGGCCGAGGCTACCTGCATATCGTCCCCACCAGCGCAGCAGAAAAGCCATCACTGCTGATCCTTAACCAATCACTGCCGGTTGTGTAGAAAAGACCCGAGCCAAGTCTTTGAAGTTTTCCAGTACGCGCCCAGTACCCATGACTACACACCGCAGGGGATCCGCTGCCACATGGACGACAATGCCGGTTTCATGGCTAATCAGGGTATCGAGACCCCGTAGCAGGGCACCACCGCCGGCCAACATAATCCCGCGATCAACAATGTCTGCGGCCAGTTCCGGCGGGGTTCGCTCAAGGGTACGCTTAATCGCTTCAATAATCGCCGACAGGGGTTCGGCCATGCTTTCGCGAATCTCTTCTGCTTTGACTACAACTGTGCGTGGTAGGCCAGAGAGTTGGTGCAGGCCCCGCACTTCCATGGATTCGGAGTCATAGCTGTCATTGGGATAGGCAGAGCCAATGCGAATCTTGATCTCCTCAGCTGTGCGTTCACCAATAATTAAGTTGTGTACTTTTTTCAAATATTGGACAATTGCCTCAGAAATTTCATCCCCAGCCACACGGACGGATTCACTCAAAACGGTGCCCTGTAAACTGAGAACCGCCACCTCAGTCGTGCCACCGCCAATGTCGACAATCATGTTGCCCGTTGGTTCTTCCACTGGTAAACCTGCGCCAAAGGCAGCGGCCACGGGTTCATCAATCAAATGCACCTCCCGCGCCCCCGCACCCCGAGCCGCATCCTCAATGGCACGGCGTTCGACACCGGTAACACCACTGGGAATACCAATCACCACACGGGGGGCAAACAGATTCTTGCCGCCGTGCACTTGGCGCATAAAGTGCTTCAGCATTAGTTCGGCACGTTCAAAGTCGGCAATCACACCATCCCGCAGTGGACGTACGGCCACCACATTCCCGGGTGTCCGACCCAGCATTCGCTTCGCTTCAGTACCAACGGCAAGGGGTTGTTTGGTGTTTTGGTCAATGGCGACAACGGACGGTTCCTCTAAAACCACACCGCGTCCGGATACATAAACCAGTGTGTTGGCTGTCCCCAAGTCAATGCCAATATCTCGTGATAGCCGACTAAATAATCCCACGATGGTGTACCCCTTCTTTGAATCCTGTTGGTTGTAGCAGTGCTGTTACCAAAAAACGTGATGGCAAGATTGTATTATGTTTTGTTTGGAAAATCTCGCTGGGTTTTCCCTCTGTCGAGATTGTTGGCTAAGGGGATGACTCCTAGTTTCTTGGCTCATATTCCTTAGCTGACGACTCCAAAGTAAGCTATGAAGCTATTGATTGACAACATCCTCTTCATCAGGGTCACTCAAGGCCATGCCATTGGCTTCACGCCGAAAGGTTTGCTGCTGCTGCTGGGTGACTTCGATACCGACGGCGATCGCTTCCTTGAGCCGTTCTAGGGTTGCCTGCCAGCGCTCCTGGGTGGTCTCTGAAAGGCGATCGCGATATTGCTCAAAACTGGCAGTAATGTCTTCGAGCAGTTCGGGTAGGGCATCAGCGGATTTGCGTAGCAGTTGGCGGGTTTCTTGACCAGAGCGGGGAGCAATCAATAGCCCCACGACTGTGCCGATCGCACTCCCTAGGAGCAGCCCCCCCAAAAAGGTACCACCGCCACTCTGTTGCCGACTCATCGCTTTCTCCTTCGTAGGCGGCTACTATACCATCCTATCCAGCTTAGCAAGGTTAAAAACAGACGGACATTGCGCTGTTGCCGACGCCATTTAGGCAATTGCAATCGCACACTTGACACACCCCGCTGGCCAATGATGATTACCTCCGGAGCACCACCTAAGACGCGGTGGGTACTCCGCTCGGCATTCAGTAGAGCACGGGACACCCCCCGCAGAATCTGCCGCAGCTTCACCAACTGCCAGGCCAACCACAATGCAATCAGCGCAATCAGGCAATTGCAGCCAATTACAATCCAAACCATGCGCGGTGTCGGGGGCATTGAGATTGACCATGATGGGTTGATCTTTTCATAGCACCTCCGCAAGGCAAAAGGAAGCCGGGGACTTCAGTCGCGGCTGGTTTGCAGATGGCCACACCGTAGTTTACTAAAGACAGCAGGGTTACTGGCTGAGGGCACCGCAATGGTCCAATTCCTCTCGAAAGTAAAACGTTACCAACGGATAGGGCCTTGGCTACTGTCGCTGTTGCTGGCGACGCTCGTCCTCGGGGCTGGGCTGGTCAAGTGGCATCATGGGCGATCGCCGGCGCCTCCCTATAGGCTCAATGGCGAGGCTCCGCCCAAAAGTGTGCCAGCGTTGGTGCAGTGGGCACGCTCTGGGGATCCCCTCAAACGCGATCGCGCCCGTTATCTGCTGGCAGTAGACAGTCTGGGTCGAAATCAGCCCCAAGGGGCTCTCCAGTGGCTCGAGGGTCTTGAGCAGACTTACCGGCCTATGGCTGCACCGATTCTGCTCCTTCGGGCTAAGGCCTATCAGCAACAGGGAGATGACCGCAAGGCAAAGGCAACGTGGCAACAGTTGCTGCGGGAGTATGGCACGGCGCCGGAGGCAGCGGTGGCCCTGTTGAATCTGAACCGGCCAGAGGAAGCAATTGCGCGCTTTCCACAGCATCCTGCCGTCGTCAACTATGTGGCGCAACAGTTAGAGAAAAATCCCGATCAAGTCCCTTACCTGAAGCTGGTGGCACGCCACGGTCTTTTTCTTCAGGCGTACGGTACCTACCTGGAAATTTTGCGCCAGCGCTACGCCGATCAACTCACGCCGGCCGATTGGGAAGCGATCGCCTTTGGCTATTGGGAAAAAATGCAGTATGCCTCGGCAGCAGCGGCCTACGCCAAAGCACCGCCAACCCCCTTGAATCTCTATCGGGTCGGCCGGGGACGCCAATTGAGTGAGGATACCGCCGGGGCGATTGCTGCCTATCAAGCCCTGATCCAACGCTTTCCCAACAGTTCAGAAGCCGCCCTTGCCCAACTGCGCCTTGCCCACTTAGCCAAAACACCGGCGGCACGTCTCCCTTTGCTGGCCAAGTGTCTTCAGTTCGCCACCCAAAATCAAGCGCCAGCGATCGCTGCTGATGCCCTTCTGGCACAGTACCAAGCCTATAGGGAACTGGGGAATACCAAAGGGGCACAACAAACCCAGCAACAGCTCTTCAAGACCTATCCCCAAAGCAGCGCTGCAGCAGAACTGCGCTGGCAACTGGCCCAAGGAGCTGCCCAAAAACGGCAGTGGTCTCAGGCACAACAGTGGGTTAGGGAGATTCTCAAGTTTAACCCTGAGAGTGAGCTTGCCCCCCAAGCCGCCTTTTGGCAAGGAAAATGGCAAGGGGAGGCAGGACAACCCCAAGGGCAACGCCAAACCTGGCAACTGGTTACGGAGCGCTATCCCCACACCTACTATGCTTGGCGAGCTGCCAGTCTGCTTAAGAAACCAGTGGGCACCTTTACAACCCTGCGACAGCAGCGCCCCTCAGTGGCGGGCGATCGCCAAACCCTGCTCCCTCTAGCGACGGGCAGCCCAACCCTGCAAGAACTGTATCTGCTGCGGCAATTTCAGGAGGCTTGGCAGCGCTGGCAGTGGGAATTCCAGAACCGAGTGACACCAACAGCGGCAGAGCAACTCACTGATGGCCTGATTCGCCTTGGTGTGGGGGAATACCTCGATGGCATCTTTATGCTGCAAAACTTGTTTACACGGGCCGCCAGGGAACCGCAGGTGGCCACATTCTTGGCGCCCCTTCGCCGTGATGTCCGCTTCTGGTATGCCCTTTACCCCTTGCCCTACTGGGAATTGGTCAAAAAGTGGTCACTGACCCACAACTTAAATCCCCTGTTGGTGATGGCCCTGATTCGCCAAGAATCTCGCTTCGAAAAGGACATCCGCTCAGTGGTGGGGGCAACGGGGTTAATGCAGTTGATGCCAGAGACGGCCGCTTGGATTGCCGAGCAGTTGAACCTAGAGGACTATTCCCTTGTGGATCCAGAGCACAATATCCGTTTGGGCACGTGGTACTTTGACTACACCCACAATCAATACAATCAAAACACGCTCCTAGCCTTGGCCAGTTACAATGCCGGTCCCGGCAATGTCAGTCAGTGGCTAGAGCGGTTCGACATTGGCGATAGCGATCGCTTTGTGGAATCGATTCCTTTTCCTGAGACCTATGGCTATGTCAAGAGTGTTTTGGAAAACTACTGGAACTACTGGCAACTCTATGCCCAGCCCTAGGAAAAATCGTCTATTCTCTACAAAAGAACAGGGTTGAATCATGGATCAAGATATTCCTGTTGCGGAGCGGCTACAACCCATCACCAAGGGTAAGGAGGAGCCTCGGCGAGGGGCAATCGCCAGCGCTATTGCGCTCGTGGCTTTCATGGGGGTAGGAGCAGCGTGGTTCCTGAATCGTCCTGCGGAATCACCCAGGGGAACGGCGTCAACGGTAACGCCAACAGAGAATCTGCTGGGACATCTGCCCTATGAAGAGGCTCCCCTCGCAGAACTGGAACCGGTGAGCGCCGATGGCCAAATCAAGTTACGGCGCGCCGCAGCAGAGCGGTTTCGGGCAATGGTGGCCGCCGCGCAGCAGGAGGGGGTGGTGTTGATACCGCTTTCTGGATTTCGTTCCAAACAGGATCAGGACTATCTTTTCTTTGAGGTCAAGGAGCAGCGGGCACAACGGGCAAGGGAGCGGGCATTGGTGAGTGCGCCCCCCGGCTATAGCGAGCACCATACGGGCTATGCCATTGATATTGGTGATGGCACCCGGCCACAGACCCATCTTAAGGAAACCTTTGAGGATACCCCTGCCTTTCGTTGGTTGGGAAAGAATGCGGCTCGTTTTAGTTTTGAACTGTCCTTTCCCCGTAATAATCCTCAGGGAGTGAGTTATGAACCTTGGCACTGGCGATTTGTTGGCGATCGCCACAGTTTGCAAACCTTCTACAAAGCACGACAACTGACACTGAGGGATCAGCCATGAGGGGATTTGGCCATCGGGCGGTTTTAGTGACAGGCGGCACAGGCGGGCTGGGCCAAGGGGTAGTGCCAGTTCTCCTGAGCCACGGCTATACCCTGACAGTTCCCTACATTGATGGGGCTGCCCGTGCTGCTCTCGAAAAGCAATTGGCGGCGGCGGAATTGGCCAATGTGCGGTTTGTGGCAGCGGACTTGAACAATGAAAGTGAAGTGGCAGCTCTGGTGGAGCGAATGCCGCAATTGGATGCCGTGGTTCACCTCGTGGGTGGCTTTAGTATGGGGCCAACCGCACAATTTGCCCTCAGTGATTGGCAGCAGAGTTTTCGCCTCAATGTGGAGACCACCTTCTTGGTCTGTAAGCACGCCCTTAAACGCATGCAAGCACAGCAATACGGACGCATCGTCACCATTGGCTCACGGGGTGCAGTTGAGCCAGCGGCTGAACTGGCCGCCTATTGCGCCGCCAAAGCCGCAGTAGTGGCCTTTACGCGGGCGATCGCTGCTGAAACCAAAGGCAAAAATATCACGGCCAATGTGATCCTTCCCAGCATTATTGATACCCCCGCCAATCGGGCGGCGATGGGGGAAGCCCAAGCAACAAATTGGGTGAGTCCTGCGGCGATCGCCGAACTGATTGCCTACCTCATTTCCGAGGGAGCGGCGGCCATTAGTGGCGCCGTGATTCCCATCTATGGCAATGCCTAGGGCGAGTTGCCATGCTCTTTATCATTTTGCTGGTTCTTCTTTGTACGATCACCAATCTCTTTACCAAGGTGCTCATTTTAACTCCCCTAGAAGTGTTGCGCGCCATTCATGTTCCTGCAATCCTCCTTTGGGGCGGTCTGATCCTGCTGTTGGCGTGGATCATGGGAGACTAGAGCCCTACACCTTCAGGACCGTTTGGCTAAATTCGGCAATTTGGGCAGCGGCCACCTCTAAACAGGGGCGATCGCGCACTAGGGCAAAGCGCACATAGCCCTCTCCCCCCTCCCCAAAACCCGAGCCGGGAGCCGCTGCAATCCCAGTTGCCTGAACAAGGGCTTGACAAAAGCCAAGGGAATCCCGTTGCCAAGGCGCCGGCAGTTGTGCCCACACATACATCGTCGCTGGCGGGAGGGGCACCGGCCAGCCATGATCGCCGAGGGCTTGGACAAAGGCATCGCGCCGCTGCCGAAAAATCTCCCGCGTCTGCTGGACACAGGTTTGATCTCCTGTGAGGGCGGCAATGGCCCCCCGCAAGATGCCGGCGTATTGGTTAAAGTCAATCACCGATTTGATTTGGCGCAGGGCAGCAATGATATCGGCACGGCCAATGGCAAAGCCAATGCGAAACCCGCCCATATTGTACGACTTCGAGAGGCTATAGAATTCAATCCCCACTTGGCGATCGCGATCCACTTCAAAGATCGAGGGTGCCCGCTCCCCGTCAAAGACCAGATCAACATAGGGAAAATCATGTACCAGTAAAATTCCGTAGCGATCGCAAAACTTAACCGCCGTCTTGAAAAAGTCCAAGGGCGCCACTGCCGTGGTGGGATTGTGGGGATAGCTGAGAATCAAAAGTTTGGCCTGCTCCCGTACCATCAGGGGAATCCCTGCCAAATCTGGCAAAAAGTGATCTTCTGAGCGCAGGGGTAGTGGATACACTTGTCCACCCGCAAGATAGACCCCACCCGCATGGGAGGGATACCCCGGATCGAGCACCAGGGCATACTCTTGGGGGTTCATCACCGCAAGGGGCAAGTGCGCCGTCCCCTCCTGGGAGCCAATGAGCGTCAGCACCTCCCGCTCGGGATCCACCCTGAGGCCAAAGCGGCGTTCAAACCAAGTGGCTACTGCCTGGCGAAAGGCCGCCGTACTAGCAAAGAGTTGATAGCCATAGGTACTGGCATCGCGCACCGACGCTTCAATGGCCGCAAGAATGTGATCGGCTACGGGCAAATCCGCAGAACCAAGGGAGAGATCCACAATCGGCCGCCCAGTGGCCGCCACCGCTGCCTTTGCTCGATCCATTGCATCAAAAACATTGCCTTGGAAATACCGCAGGCGATCGGCCAGCCTCATGCTGCCACCTCCACATCACTGGAGAGTAAGGCCTCAACAAATTCAAAACTGGAGAAGGGGCGCAGATCCTTAATGCCCTCGCCAGCACCAATGAAGCGAATCGGTAGCCCCAATTCCTGTACCACCGCCAAGGCCACCCCCCCCTTGGCCGTTCCGTCCAACTTGGTCAGGATGACCCCAGTCAGTTGCGCTGCTTCTGCAAAGATCTGCGCTTGACGCAAACCATTTTGGCCGAGGGTAGCATCGAGAACTAGGAGCGATTCAATTTGAGCATCGCCCGCCTTTTTATCAATGATGCGGCGGATTTTCTTGAGTTCCTCCATCAGGTTGGCCTTGTTTTGCAAGCGGCCAGCGGTATCCACCAGGAGCAATTCTGTGCCTCGGGCCTGGGCAGCCCCAATAGCATCAAAGACCACAGCAGCAGGATCGGTATTTTTGCCGGGGTTGGCAATTACCTCCACATTGGAGCGCTGTCCCCAAATTTTCACCTGTTCGGTAGCGGCTGCCCGAAAGGTATCTGCCGCCGCAATCAAACAGCGATAGCCCGACTGGCTAGCAATGTGGGCGAGCTTACCAATGGTGGTGGTTTTCCCGACGCCGTTGACACCGGCAATCAACCAAATATTCAGCGTGCCCTTTTTCGGAGCAAAGTTGCGGCGGTAGCCCTGTTGAAAGGGGCGATCAAGAATGTCCCGCAGAATCTCCTTCAGGTAGGCGATCGCCTGATCGGCAGGGAGGGTTTCTTGGCGAATTTTTGTTTGCAGCGCCGCAATAATTTGATCTGTGGCCTTGACCCCCACATCCGCCTGCAACAGCAGCATCTCAATTGCTTCGACAGCATCCCGACTTAAGGGGCCTTGGCCGACGATCGCCCGCAGTTGATGCACCAACCCACGACGAGTTTTGCCCAGACCTTGGCGCAGGCGTTGTAACCAAGTAATTTCCTCAATATCCACCTCCTCTGGGCGCCGGCCTTGGGCGGCAAGGACCGCCGCCGACCACAAAAAGCCCTCATCAAGGACAGGGGAGGGGTCTGGTTCCCCAGGCTCAGCTTCAACAACGGGCTGGACAGCAGCAGGTTCATCCGCAACAGCGGTCTGGGCAGACTCCCCAGAGACAGGAAGGGGGGCATCAGCCGCCACTGCTTCAGCCGTCGGTGTTTCCTGAGTTTCTTCAGTGGTTTCAACGGTTGTAGGACGCTGCGATGCCTGTCGCGCTTGAATCGACTGGAGTGCCGTTTTGGCCCAGTTGAGGATGCTGGGGGAAGCAGTGGATTCGGTGGATTCTGCAGGTGGCGCTTCCGTTGGGCTTTCTGCAGCGGGGGATGGCTCCTCACCACTGCCGCCAAACTTGCGTCGAAACCAATTAAAAACCATGCCCTGTCCTTTATCCGACTGAACTTGCCTATTTTCCAGAATAGCCTTGATTTTCCTGTAAAAAGGCTTGCAGGCGATCGCCCACCCAACGGCTCAAGACAGGATGACATACCACCAGAGGTTGCCAGTGCTGCACATCGGCACGATTGTAGCGGGGTAATTCGCCATTGACATAGGTAAAGGCCCCCGCCGCCTCCTGCATGATCAAATCCGGTGCCGCCAAGTCCCAATCTTTGGGGGCACTGCCCCCTGTGAGGCTGACGTACAGATCCGCATCCCCTTGGCAAATACTCGCCGTTTTACAGCCCATACTGCCCATCGGCATTAGCTGCACCGATCCCAAGCTGGTTAGAAATGCCTCTAGGCGATCGCCCCCATGGCTGCGGCTCATCACCACCCGCAGGGGCTGGTCAGGGCTGGGGGGCTGAACCTGCAGGCGTGTTGAACTGTGGCGGGTTTCTCGATAGGTGCCGCCACCGGCAATGGCGGTGTAGATCACCTCCTGCTCAGGCCAGACCACAGCAGCTAAACAGGGGCGGTGTTTATGGACAAGGGCAACGTGAATTGCGTACTCCCCCGTCTGTTGCAGAAAGTCATAGGTGCCATCCAAAGGATCAATGATCCAGACATAGGGCTGCGATAGGGGCTGACCTGCTGTGTAGGTTTCTTCTGTGAGATAGCCAAACGCCGAGGCCGGAAAATGTTCTTGGAGGGCACGGCGCAAAAAGGCATCAATTTGCTGATCCGCGAGGGTGACGGGATCACCGCCTTTATCCTGGACCGTTAGATCCTTCACCTGGCGGTAAAACTGGCGCAGTTGCTCAAGGGCCTGCCAAAGAATGGGGCGCAGGGTGGCAAGGGTCTTCTCAAGATCAAGGGAGGAGAACATCTAGGCTGCCTCAAGGGAAAGACCACGGGGAATCGCGGCAATTAATGTGCGGGTATAGTCGTGCTGGGGCTGTTGGTAAACGGCTTCCGCCTCACCCATTTCCACAATTTCGCCATTGTACATAACCATCAGGCGATCGCTCATAAATTTCACGACACTCAGGTCGTGGGAAATAAAGAGGTAGGTCAGTTGAAATTCCCGCTGGAGTTCCTTGAGTAAATTCAGCACCTGCGCCTGAACCGACACATCCAAGGCAGACACCGACTCATCACAGACGACAAACTCGGGATTCAAAGCCAAGGCACGGGCAATGCAAATCCGCTGCCGCTGACCCCCCGAAAATTCATGGGGATAGCGATTCTGAGCTTGGGGATCAATGCCCACCCGCTCAAGGAGATAGGCCACCCGCTCTTGGTGTTGCCGTTGCGAGTGATGAGGGCGGTGAATCCGCAGCGGTTCGGCCACCAACTCGCCAATGGTCATGCGTGGGTTCAAGGAACTGTAGGGATCCTGGAAAATCAGTTGCATGCGCTGCCGCAGGGGACGCAATTGGCGAGGCGATAAATGGCTAATGTCGCGATCGCCAAAAAGAATCTTGCCTTGGGCGGGTTCTAGGAGGCGCAAGAGGGTGCGTGCCAAGGTGGTTTTGCCACAGCCCGATTCCCCCACAAGGCCCAAGGTCTCCCCTGTGCGAATCGTAAATGAGACATCCCTGACTGCGGTTAGCGAGCGCTGCCCCCCCGCAACCGGATACTTAACCCAGAGGTGCTCCACCTGCACCAAGGGGGGTTGGCTGGCCAAATGGGCTAGGCGTTCCCGCTGCTGCCCTGGGGAAATCACTTCTAATTGCGGGGAGGTGGCCCCTAGAAAATCCGCCACCGTTGGCAGAATCGCCAGACGCTGATCCAAGCGGGGACGACAGGCCAGTAGCCCCTTGGTATAGGGATGTTGGGGGTGGCGAAACACCTGCTGAAGGGTCCCCGATTCAACAATTTGCCCTTGGTACATGACAACGACCTGATCCGCCAATTCCGCAATCAGATTCAAATCATGGGTCACAAAAATCAATGAGAGAGGGTACTGCTGCTGTAATTCTCGCAATAGCCGTAGGATTGCCGCCTGTACAGTCACATCGAGGGCAGTGGTGGGCTCATCAGCAATTAAGAGCGCTGGCGAAGCGGCCATAGCCATGGCAATCATCACCCGCTGAATTTGCCCCCCGGAGAGTTGATGGGGATAGCGACCGAGAAACCGCTTTTTCTCCTCAAGGGGGTCTTCCGGTTTGAGGAGATGCACCTGCTCAAGGAGGGCGATCGCCCGCTGTTGACATTGCCCTTGGGAAAGTCGTTGCTGCGGATCAATGGCCTCTGCCAGTTGAAAGCCAATGGAATAGACCGGATTGAGGGAACTCATCGGTTCTTGGAAGACCATACTGATTTGGCGACCGCGAATCTGCTGCATTTGGCGGGGGGTGCAGCGCAGCAAATCAATGGCTGTCCCCTCTGGCTCTGGCTGAAACCAGGCTTGGCCGTGGCTGATCTGTCCCGGCGGCAAGAGCAACTGCAAGAGCGCCAAACAGGTCACTGATTTCCCTGAACCCGACTCACCGACAATGCCAAGGGTCTGGCCACGCTCCAAGCGAAAGGAAATCCCATCCACTGCCCGTAGGGTTTGATCGGTCTGAGGAAAGTCAACGGTGAGGGCTTCGACACGCAAAAGGGGTGATGACATCGCAGAGCAAACCAACGCGGAATAACCATAGAATAGAGACAATTCTGGCATTCACGCATGGAGTTGATCTTTTTTGGGGTTGGTCTGCTGTTGGGGCTAATGGTTTGGTTCTGGCAGTGGCGACAAATGCGCCATGCTGTGGAGACGCTCCTCGAACAGTATGCTGCCCGTCCTTTCAAGTCCTCACCGTGGCAACGCTTACAAACCCTCCTCAGCCAACAACTTCAGGAACAGGCACGCTGCCGTCAGAAAATCCAGCGCTATCAAACGATCCTTGAATATGCCCCCATTGCCTATTTGGAGGTGGATGAGGCCAACTGTGTGGTCTGCTGCAACGAAGCGGCGCGATCGCTTTTTGGCTTAAGGTCTCCTGAAGGCCGCCTTTTTCTAGAACTGGTGCGCTCCTATGAACTGGACTGTCTCATTGAGGAGGTGCGCCAAGAGCAAACCATAACAGAGCAGGAATGGCTTTACGCTTACATCACACCAGTAGGGCAAACCAAGCGCAAACCCCTGCGGGCACGGGGACTCTTCCTTGAGGAAGGACATGTGGGGGTATTTATTGAGGACTGCGAAGAGGTCGTGCGGCTGCGGGATGAGCGCGATCGCTGGGCAGCAGATGTGGCCCATGAACTGAAAACGCCCCTCACTTCGCTGCGCCTGGTAACTGAAACCCTGCAGCAGCGGGTACCGGAGTCCCTGCAGCACTGGGTCGATCGCCTCCTCGCAGAAATTATTCGCCTTACCCTCCTAGTGCAAGAACTTCTGGAACTCAACCGCCTCAGCCATACTCCTGCCGATAGTTTGGAGCGGCACCCTCTGGATCTGGTGCAAGTCATTCGCACCGCTTGGCAATGCCTTGCTCCCTTAGCCCAGAACAAAAACATCCAGCACGAGTACAGCGGTCCAGACAAAGCTCCCTACTGGGGGAATGAATCGCAACTGTTGCGCCTACTGATGAATCTTTACGACAACGCCATTAAACACGGCCCTGTAGGCGGTCAAGTCCTGACGCGGCTCCTGAGCGATCGCGAGGGGGGGTATCTCTGTCTCGAAGTCATTGATACTGGCAGTGGTTTTCCCCCCAAGGACTTACCCTATGTCTTTGAGCGGTTTTATCGGGCACAGCCACGGCGGCATCGCTTTGTCATTCCCACGGATCATGAAGGGCAGCTACCTCCTGTGGGCAGTGGCAGCGGTTTGGGGTTAGCCATTGCCCGCCAAATTGTTGAGTGCCATGGGGGCTATATCGAAGCGGCCAATCATCCTGACTATGGGGGAGCGTGGCTACGAATTTATCTACCCCTCACCCAGCTATAGCTCCTTAGCCACCCAGCGATCGCGCCCGCGGGTTTTTGCTTCATAGAGACACTGATCCGCCAGATGCAAGAGCATTTCTGGGGTATGGTCAGGGCTAGGGACGGTTGTCGCAATCCCAAAACTGGCCGTTAGTTTCGGCCCCACTGTACTTTTTGCATGGGTGATATTGGCTGCAGCCAGTGCTGCTTGGATATTCTCAGCAATATGAATAGCTCCCCTGTGATCGGTATCGGGTAGGATCAGAGCAAACTCTTCCCCGCCAAAGCGGGTGGCCAAATCCCCCGCCCGCTGTAAATGGCTTTCCAAAATTTGTGCCACCTGCTTGAGAATCTCATCCCCCTGCAAATGACCGTAGTGGTCGTTGTAGGCCTTAAAACAATCAATATCCACCATGATTAAACTTAAGGGTTTTTGCGCCCGTTGGCAGCGTCGCCATTCCTTTGGGAATAATTCATCAAAACAGCGGCGATTGCCAATATCCGTGAGACTGTCAATATACACCATTTGCTGGAGATTGGCATTGGCCTGTTCTAGGGCTTCGTACATCTCCGCCTGTTGTAGGGCCACCGTCAAGGGTTCAGCAATCCGCTGCAGTAGGAACAACTCCTCCCGCTGCCACAGGCGAGGGCTGCGACAATGGTGAGCAATGAGGAGTCCCCACAGGTTCTGGCCCTGCAGCAGGGGCACCACCAGATTGGCCTGCACCTGCAAGCTAGTCAGTAACTCACGATAGCAATCCTGGAGTTGCGCTTGGTTGACATCGCTAATGGTCAGCGTGCGCCCTTCCAAAAACCGCTGCGCTGTTTCTTTGGTAAAACACGGATCGTGGATCACTCGACCCAAAATTGAGTACTGGGGTAGGGCGGTGGCCTCCACGGCAACTATACCACTGCCATCCGCTAAAAAGCGGTAAATCAGCACGCGATCGCTCAGCAGCAGTTGTTGGATGCTGGTTACCGCCCGCTGCAAAATCTCCTCTAGGCGAATGGACTGGCGAATGTCCTGAATGATGGTGCTGACAATCATTTCCCGCTCTAGGGAAGTTTTTAATCGCTCCTCTGTACGCTTTTGATCCGATACATCCACAAGGACGCCATGGAGCATTTGACTGTAGGGGTCAAACTGCCCGCGATCGCTCAAGTAGCGGAAACAGCCATCCCGATGTCGAATGCGGTAGGTGGTACTGTAGGCCCGCTGTTGCTGAATGGCCTGCTCAATCTCCCGTTCAGCCAGGATCAGATCCGGAGGTGGGACAATTTGCCGCCAGTCGGGTAAATCTTGGGGAAAGTAACCCGTGAGCTGGTAAATTTGGTCGCTGACATAGTTGAATTGCCACAGGCGATCGCGATCGCGCCGATAGAGGGCAACAGGTAAGTGACTAATGAGGGTGTTATAGCGCTGTTCACTCTCCGTAATTGCCGCCGTAATTGCCTGTTGCCGCGACAGTTGCCAGCGCAGTTCCGCCGTTGCCTTGCTGAGTTCCTGTGTTAGCACCTGAATCACCCCTTGAGCCTCAGTGATGTCAATGGCCGCCAAAAGATTGCTCTGGGTCACAATTCCTACCATGTGGCCATCATCGTCCACAACCACGACGCGACGCACTTGATGCTCCTGGAGCAAATGATTCACCTGCCACAAACTTTGATCGGGCTTGACGGTCAGCACGGGCTGGGACATAATACTGCCGACGGTTCCTGTGAGCACTCCCCCTTGGCTATGCAGTGCCTGAAAAATATCCTTTTCCGTAATAATGCCGCGCGGCAGCACACCAGAGGATGTTTCCTCAGGAACCACCAAACTGGTGACACCCCGTTCGCTCATCAGAACAACTGCCTCCTGTAACGAAGCCTCAGCCGTAATAGTGGCCACATCAGATACCATCACCTCCACTACCCGCTTGATCCGCAGCAGATCCGCAGGGCGCAAGCGCTCACGCAGCGCTTGGCGGGTCAGCAGTCCTTCAACCCCTTGAGAGTCATTGACCACTGCCAGGGCATCCACGCCCAGATGACGAAAACGCCCGAGAACCCCCAGGAGATGATCCAGATCCTTGAGGCTCAAACAGTAGTCCGATGGCAGCATGATCCGCTCAGCAGTTATCTCCTGGGGAGAGTAGCCCTTGCCAAGGGCGCGGATCACTTCCCGTTGGGTGATCAATCCCCGAAACTGCCCCTGCTCCTCTACAACAAGGCCAGAACCCTGACTTTCCTGTAAGCCTTGGAGAATGTTATTGAAGGAATCCCCTGGAGCAATTGAAACAAAGTGCGTTTGCACTAAGGCTTGCAAATTTAAGCCTGAACTCAATTGCTCCATAGTCTATCCCTCTCAACTCGATGATTCCTTAAGACTTTATTTATGATTTATGCGTTTATTGATAAGCGCTGTAGCAAATAACATTAAAATTCACAAAAATTTGCACCCCTGGTTTTGATGCCCTTGCCTAAAGATTGGCTTTATTCAATTCTATCCTGGGGGCTGCGGTAGGCACCTATAGGCTTGACCCACAATTCCGCTGTTGCCGCAGAAAGGCTAGGATAGGGAATTGGAATGTATGCTATTTGCCGCTGCTATGAACTAGCGAATGACTGGCTCAGTAACTTGATGCATACCTGCTGCGGGTGATTATGACTGCGGCGGCCATCTCAGGATTGAAGCGATGAATCCACCTGCCCCTAATCTTATTTGCCCGGAGTGTGGCACAGCCAATTCCATTCACCAAGTTGAGTGTCACCACTGTCAGGTGCCACTCCTAAAACGCTATTTGTGGGCCATTGGCTCCGCTTTGGATCACTATAGCGTCGGTGAGCTGGTGGGCGATCGCTACTTGGTGCAAGGCAAACACTTGCTCTTGGACTTATTGCCGGGGGAGCCAGCCCCCAGTGTGGACAATACTGCCCAACTTTACCGTCCCTACCTACGTCTATTTCCCAAGCGTCCCCATGTTCCAGAACTCTTTGGCGCGCTTTCCCTCCCAGAAGGAGAACTGTTGCTCCTTGAGCATGCCCCCGTCAGTTGCATTGACATTGCCGATGCCAAAGTTGTCCCCGGCCTGACCCATGCCGCTCCCCTCACCACCATCTGGGACAAAGCCAATTTAGTGCGCCGCCTCAACTGGTTATGGCAAATCATCTCCCTTTGGCCAGCGCTGGTGGCAGAAAATGTAGCTCTCACACTCCTCAATCCCCAGCTTTTGCGAGCCGAGGGTTCCCTGGTGCGGCTTCTGCAACTGCAAGCAGGCAATAATCCTACTTTGGCTGACCTTGGCCAATTCTGGCAAACCCATTTCAACTTTACCGATCAAGGGGAAAACTTTCAGCAGGCCTTCACAATCCTGTGTCAACAAATGCAGGATCCTCGGGAAGCCGCCCCTGAATCTGTGCGCCAAACCCTAGAGGTCCTCTTTCAACAGGCTCTCGATGACCTTGGTTATGAGTACCACTACGATATTGCCAGCCGCTCCGACCAGGGGCCTAGTCGCAGTCGCAATGAGGATAAGTGCTTGCCCCAGACTGACCTTGCCGATCAGTCACGGGTTTTGGCCTTGGTGTGCGATGGTGTGGGGGGCCATGAAGGCGGCGATGTGGCCTCAGGCTTGGCCATTGACATCCTGGCGGAAACCCTCAAATCCCTTAATCTTCTAGAGACCCCTCCCGCCACAGTGGAGCAAGCGATTCAAACAGCCATTCACGCCACTAATGATGCGATCAATCAACGCAATGATACGGAGCAGCGCCACGAGCGCCAGCGCATGGGAACCACGGTTGTCGGTGCCCTGATTGAACACGCCCATCTTTACCTTGCCCACATTGGGGACAGCCGCGCCTACTGGATCAACCGCTGGGGCTGCTACCAACTCACCCTCGATGACGATGTGGCCAGCCGCGATGTGCGCTTGGGAATGAGTACCTACCATCAAGCCCTGGAGTTGCCCTATGGTGGCTCCTTGGTGCAAGCTTTGGGCATGGCACCCTCCCAGCATCTCCACCCCACGGTTGAGCGCTTTTTGCTGGATGAAGAGGGAATTCTGCTGCTGTGTTCCGACGGTCTCAGCGACTTTAACCGCGTGGAAACCTACTGGCGACAGTACCTGCTGCCTGTACTCCAAGGTCGGGTTTCCCTTACTGCTGCTGCTGAACAACTGATTGATCTTGCCAATCGCCTCAATGGCCATGACAATGTAACGGTGGTGCTGATTCACTGTCGGGTAAAGAATACAGCCGGTGTCCTTGACTTGGACTATAGCGACATTGTCTGTCAAGGGGAGCTGCCAGAGGTGACAGACATTACAATGGGCTACGTCCCTCCACCCGAGCCATCAGAACTCAATCTGACGGTTTCCCAAGTTCTGGAATCCCCTCAACCCCAACTGCAGCAAGTCCATAAACTTGGTTCCCAGGGGTGGCTGCTCCTGCTGATTGCTGTGGGTGTTGCCACTGCTGCCTTTAGCTTTCTGGCTGTTATGACTTCTATGAATCGGTCTAATACTGTAGAAAAGCCCTCATCCTCACCGTTGATCGCCCCCAAGTGATGCCTAACCCTGCGGATTTTTCCCTCGATGCCTACGACTATTCCTTGCCGGCGGAGCGGATTGCCCAACAGCCGGTTTCCCCCCGCGATCGCTCCCGCCTGATGGTGGTGACCCGCAACACAGCCGCAGATCACTACTTCTATGAGCTACCGCAACTGTTAGAGCCAGGGGATCTGCTGGTGCTCAATGATACGCGGGTGATTCCAGCGCGGCTGATGGGTCAAAAAGTGGGCGGCGCCGGCGGCACCGTTGAGGTGTTTCTCCTTGAAGAGTTGAGCGATCGCCAGTGGTTGGCCTTGGTAAAACCCGGTCGAAAATTGCGCCCTGGGGCAGTGATTCAAATCGGCTCGCTGCAAGCAACGGTACAGGCCATTGATGAGGAAACCCGAGGACGGGTGATTGAATTCGACCTGCCGCCGGGCGATCGCCTGTGGTCATACCTGGATCACCTGGGGGAAGTGCCCTTACCTCCCTACATTGATCATCCCATTGCGGATACTGAGCAGTACCAAACCGTCTATGCCCGCCGTCCCGGTGCCGTGGCTGCGCCAACCGCTGGCTTGCATTTTACTCCCGAACTCTTTAGCAAGTTGGCCTATCGCGGCATTGATCACTGTTTTCTAACGCTCCATGTGGGCATTGGCACCTTTCGTCCTGTGGAGGCCAAGGATATTCGTCACCACCATCTCCACGAAGAATGGATTGAGGTACCGGCTGCCACCGTCGAACGGATTCAGGCGGCCAAAGCCGCCGGGGGGCGAATCATTGCCGTCGGCACCACCGTTATTCGCTCCCTAGAAACAGCTGCCCAGTCAGGCACCCTTCAGCCCTTTTGCGGCAAGAGCGATCTCTATATTTATCCGGGGTATCAGCCCAAGATTGTCGAGGGGTTCATTACCAACTTTCATCTGCCCCGCTCTAGCTTGATGATGCTTGTCAGTGCCTTTATTGGCCGTGAACGGTTGCTGCAGTTGTACCAACAGGCCATCGATCGCCAGTACCGCTTCTATTCCTTTGGCGATGCCATGCTAATTTTGCCCAGCGCTTGCCACAACACCGTTTGAGTGTGCTATCCTAAAGTCAGTTGTTTTGCAAGTTACCGTTTAGGGAGATGGAGGTGATGCCCATGGCAGATAGTAGTAAACGCTTGGGTCGTCGTTTTGGAGTTCCTCAGCTCTAGGGAAGAGTTGTTCTCCATCTGTTGATTTTAAATCAGCATCTAGGAGGTCGTTTCTCCTAGGAGTTGATACTCACGATAACCACCAGACCGCTCCCGAGGCCTTCCTGGGGGGCGGATGGCTTTTTAGGGGTACCTTAGCATGTCTGAGAATAATAAATAATATAGTTTTATGATCGACTATTAAAAGACATTTCAGATGCGGGGTTGTGCCTGAGGGAGCATCTATGGTAGAGGCAACCGGAACTTCGCCATTGTTGGTCACAGAAGACAAATTGAGACAAAATGAGACAAATTGAGACTGAGCAACGACTAATGATGGTGGACTCTGGAACTGTTGCGTTCTGAGCGCAGCCATGGCCCTCCAATTTCTACCCCAAAAAACGCCACGCTTGCATCCCATTAGCAGTACCAAGCTCCTGCTAGTCGTGCTGTTGAACCTCTTTATTGCCGGCTATGTCTTTTGGGCCTATCGCACTGCCCATGAGCATCAGCTCCCTACCCAACGCAATCCGATCTTGCGGAACCTGCGTTCTCGCTAAACTTGCCCTAGGCAGATTGCAGCGCTAGAATGAGGGGTTGCTGTCTTTTTTGCAACGGGCATGAAATCCTATCTCGCTGCCGCAGTCCAAATGACGAGCCAACCCAATCTTGAAGCCAATTTGGCTCAGGCAGAAGAACTCATTGAATTGGCGGTGCAACAAGGGGCAGAACTGATTGGGTTGCCAGAAAATTTTTCCTTTCTGGGTGACGATCGCGAGAAGGTTGCCCAAGCGGCAGCGATCGCTGAGCGGACTGAGGCCTTTTTGAAACGAATGGCCCAGCGATTTCAGATTACGCTGGTGGGGGGTGGCTACCCGGTGCCGGCAACGGCAGGCAAGGTCTATAACACAGCGGTATTGATTGGGCCGACGGGGGAAGAATTGAGCCGCTACCAAAAGGTGCATTTATTTGATGTCGATTTGCCCGATGGCAATATTTACCACGAATCGGGCACAGTGCTTGCTGGACGGCAGTTGCCCTCGGTCTATCCCAGTAAGGAACTGGGCAATATTGGCTTGTCGGTGTGCTATGATGTCCGCTTTCCAGAACTTTACCGTGCCCTCTCTCAAGCGGGGGCAACGGTGTTGTTTGTGCCAGCTGCCTTTACTGCCTTCACGGGTAAGGATCACTGGCAAGTTCTACTGCAGGCTCGGGCAATCGAAAATACCTGTTATGTGATTGCCCCGGCCCAGACGGGGATTCACTATGCACGGCGGCAAACCCACGGCCATGCACTGATTGTGGATCCTTGGGGAACCATCCTCGCCGATGCGGGCGATCGCCCCGGCCTCGCCATTGCGGCCATTGAACCCAGCCGCCTCGAGCAAGTGCGTCAACAGATGCCTTGCCTACAACACCGCGTCTTTTTTTGATTCTTAGCTCATTCTTAGCTAAATTGTGAAATAAATCGTAACATTCCATACAGACGGGGGGAGTTTCCTAAGCTATCGTAGAACCATAACTGATTCCTTCCGCTCACTCCAAACCGACTAGGAGAGTATCTATGGAAAGTGTTACGGTTCCCAACCCGCAAGCCTCCGCCGAGGTTTGGAACTCCCTAAAGCGAGCGATCGCCCACAGCTCGGGTTTTCAGCGCTGGCTGAGCGAAAAGCAGGCGAGTGTTGTTATTGAGCAGCCCACGGATCTTGATGCTTGCGTTACCGCTTACCTGCGTCAGGCGCTCGAAACCCTTGCCTATTAAGTTGGTAGGAATTGTCAGCTTTGCCCCTATACGAGGAGCATTCCGACTCCTTAGGTCACATATTACCCCCACGGCGCATTCCAGCTGGGGGTTTTATTCTTGAGGCTGCGGCAACACCCTCCTTCAGGGTTTCCTTGGGTATAGTGGAAAGTGCCAGCCCCCAAGATGCATATGATTGAAGGCCCGTGGATCCATAAGTTTATTGTCTCCAATGGTATTCGTCTGCACTATGTCACCCAAGGAGAGGGGGAGTTGGTGCTACTGCTCCATGGTTTTCCAGAGTTTTGGTACTCTTGGCGACATCAAATTCCGGTATTGGCGGAAAAACACAAAGTCGTTGCCCTAGATTTGCGGGGCTATCATCTCAGCGATAAACCCCAAGATACCGCTAGCTATGTTCTTGATGAATTAATTCTTGACATTGTCGGTGTCCTTGACGGCCTTGGCTATCGGCGCTGCCACTTGGTGGGGCACGATTGGGGGGGAATGGTTGCCTGGGGGGTTGCCTATGCCGCACCTGAGCGGATTCAAACCCTGAGTGTGCTGGCTTGCCCCCATCCTGCCAAGTTTCAACAGTTGAGTTTTGAGCAATGGTTGCGCAGTAGTTATATGCTGCTCTTTCAGCTGCCGTGGCTACCAGAGATACTCTTGGAGTGGGGAGGCTATGGGGCGATCGCCCAAATCTTTCGCTGGGCAGCTGTGAACCAGCAGGCCATCCGCCCCCTGGACATTGCCCGCTATCAGGATGCCGCGGCTCAGCGGGGTGCTCTATCGGGAATGCTCAACTACTACCGTGCGGGGTTACAAAGTCTTTACAGTCGCGAGTGGGGCGTACTCGACATACCAACGCTGATGCTCTGGGGGCGCCAAGACCCCATCTTGGGCATTGAACTGACCTACGGCACGGAAGCCTACGTTAAGGAACTGAAAATTCAATACTTGGACCACTGTGGCCACTTTGTGCAGCAGGAGCAACCCGACTTGGTGAATGAGTATCTGCTCGAGTGGTTAGAAACCGTTTCTGCCCCCCTCAATTAGACCTAAATCATTCCACCTAAATCAAACGACGTAACTGTGTAATTTGGTCAGCGATCGCCAGCAGCGATTCTGGCATTTCAGGCCCCGTCAACATGACATCGAGGGTGCGTGGCCGATTCTTGAGAAAGTCCAGTACCTCCCCTTCAGTGAGCACCCCCAGTTGCATGGCCACACTTACCTCATCTAAAACCACCAAACGGTGCTGTCCCTCCTGCACTTTGGTTTGCAAATGCTGCCACAGCTCACGCACTGCTGCCTTTTCTTGGGGAGTGATCGAATCTCCTTGGCCTAAACAGCGTTGCAGCGCCGGTCGCCACCAAGTGAGATGCTGCCCCAACTGAATCGGGTGCTCGACCCCCATTTGAATGCCGCCCTTGAGGAATTGAACAATCATAACCTCACTGCCCTGGGCAGCAACCCGCAACGCCTGGGCCATGACTGTGGTGAAAAAGTGCCGCTGCGGACAGGTAAACACCTGCACCACTCCCTCAATGCCATAGGTTAGGGGCAAGCTTGCCTCAGAAGCGGAAACCGAGAGTTGTGCCACCATAGTGTTTCTGTCCAGTCAAAAAGGAGAACGATCCCCTAGGGGTTATACATCTAGTGTAGTACGCTGTGATTTAACCCTAGTGAACACTAGATATACGTGGCCGTCAAGGGGGGTGAGAATCAGTTATCTTAAAACACAGTAACTGTTACCGAGGATGCACCGATGCCAGCAACACAGGCCCTTGATGCGCAGGCGCTCTTTCGCGCTGCCTACGAAAATCGTTACACATGGGATGAAAATTTTCCCGGCTTTACGGCAAAGGTCACACTCATTGAGGGCGATCGCACCTACCAAGGGCAGGTCAAAGTTAGCCGTGACTACAGCGTTGAGGTAAGCGGGATCGAAGATGAACATATCCGGGAATCCCTCTACAATCAACTACGGGATGTGATTGTTCACCGCAAACGCAACAGTTTTGAGGCAGCCCACGGTAAAAACACGTTTCAAATTGGCCAAACCGATGCTAGCGGTGCTGTGGAGATCCTCGTCAGTGGCGATGCCATGGGCTCCAACTACAAAGTCAGGGACAATCAAATTGTCTACGTTAGCCGTGTCATGGGCCGGGTCGCCTTTGCCATTACCCATCAGGAAGCCCTTGACACCGGCTCAGGCTACATTTCCACCAACTATGTGGCTGTCTTCCGCAATCCCCAGACGAACGAAGTGGTGCGGCAAATGGCGTTTGAGGATACCTATGTACCCGTGGGCAACTACTATCTCATGAGTCGGCAGGTGGTGCACACCCATGAAAATGGCCAAACCAGCACTGTGGAAATCCGTTTTGATGATCTGCAACTCCTAGACAACTAAGCGTGGAAATTACATTTCTAGGCACTAGTTCTGGGGTGCCCACCCGCACACGCAATGTTTCCAGTGTGGCTCTGCGGCTGCCCCAACGCAAGGAAATTTGGCTCTTTGACTGCGGTGAAGCCACCCAGCACCAATTGCTGCGCAGCGACCTGCGAACCAGTCAGATTCGCCGGATTTTCATTACCCACATGCACGGCGATCACATCTTTGGCCTAATGGGCTTGCTGGCCAGTTGTGGCCTTGCGGGAACGGTGAGTCAAATTGATGTCTATGGCCCACCGACCTTAGATCGCTACATTGCCAGTTGTTTGCGCTGGTCAGTGATGCGACTGCCCTACAAGTTGCAAGTGCATACGGTAGAGCCGGGGGAAGTCTTTAGCGATGGTGAGTTTACCGTCACCTGTCGGCTGCTGCATCATCGCGTTCCCGCCTTTGGCTACCGGGTGACTGAGGGGGATCGCCCCGGTCGGTTTCATGTGGAAAAAGCCCAAGCCCTGGGGATTCCCTTTGGCCCTCTATATGGTCAACTCAAGCAGGGAAAAACCATCACTTTAGAGGATGGCCGCACCTTTGATGGTCGCGACTTCTGCGATCCGCCGCAGCGAGGACGCAGTATGGTCTATTGTACCGATACCGTCTTTTGTGATAGTGCTGTGGAATTGTCCCAGCAGGCGGATGTCCTCATTCACGAAGCCACCTTTTCCCACCAGGAAGCGAATCTGGCCTTTGCCCGTCTCCACTCCACATCCACCATGGCGGCGCAGGTAGCAGCTTTTGCCCAAGTGAAATTGCTTTTCCTCACCCACTTTAGCGCCCGCTACGCCCCCGGCAACCCTGTGCAGGTGGAAGATCTTTTGGCAGAAGCACAGGCCATTTTCCCCAATACCCGCTTGGCGCGGGATTTTCTCCACTACGCGATTCCCCGCGATGGCCAGATCGGCGAGGAAATGCCCTCTAGCCATCAGGACAGTCCTGCTGCGGCTAATACAGACACTTTGGATGCAACCCTAGGGCCCCTTGAGGCGCAAGCCGTTGCTCCCGATCCAAACAGTCGGCCGGCGATCGCCATCAACCGTGCTACTCGCCAACAGATGCAACAAAAATTAGGAATTGACGCCACCACAGCCAATGCGATTTTAGAGCGACGGCGACAGCAAAAGTTTACCTGCCTAGGGGAACTGGAACGCCTCTATCCCCAAGTGGATTGGTCCACCCTAAATGTCCTCTTCTAAAGACCGATCGTGAGGCAGGTTCTGGTTGGAAACCTTCAAGTTGGAGGCATATCGAGGTGACACAGAACAATTTAAAGAAGAGCCGTGGCAATTTGGGTCGGCTGCCCCGCGGTAAGCGCACACCGGAGCGTGAGTACTACCGGCCGATCCTGCGTGTCCTTGCTCGTCGTGGCGGTTCTGGCAGGACTGCAGATGTGCTTGAGGAAGTATACGAGGAGGTGCAAGAAATCCTGACAGAGGCGGACCTTCAGCCCGTCCCTTCCGGTAACGAGCCGTGTTGGCGAGATACGGCTCGATGGGCAAGGAACGACATGGTCAAAAAGGGTCTTCTCAAGAGCGGCAGCCCCTATGGCACCTGGGAGATCTCTGAAAAGGGATATCAATACCTGCAAGACCATGATCAAGACCAGGATAGGGTCTGAGGCAACCCTGCAAAGGTTTCTACCAGCTGTTGCTGATGCTAAGCGTTATTTCCTAAAATCAGCGCTTTGGCAGCAAAAAGGAGCTAGGGAATCATCAGTTACAATGGGCTTAAGGGACTGAGTTTTAAGACAGTTCCACCACTGGTTTCTGGGAGCTGCTCCGGCCCATGCAACTGTATTTCGACTATGGTGCAACGACCCCCTGTCGAGCGGAGGCTCTTGCGGCCATGGCGGCGGCCTATGAGCAGCAGTGGGGCAATCCGTCCAGTACTCACGAGTGGGGACAACGGGCGGCGATCGCCCTGGAACAGGCGCGGATGCAGGTGGCGGCACTGATTCATGCCCAAGCCGATGAGATCATCTTTACCTCTGGGGGCACAGAAGCCGATAATCTTGCCCTGTGGGGAGTTTGCCAGCGCTACCGCCAACCTCAGCATTTAATTATTTCGGCGGTTGAGCATTCGGCGGTGGCTAAACCGGCTGCTGCCCTTGAAGCCCAAGGCTGGCAGGTGACGCGCTTGCCGGTGAATCACTGGGGACAGGTGGAACCTGCTCAACTGCGGCAGGCACTTCAACCGAATACGGTTTTGGTCTCCATTATCTACGGCCAAAGTGAGGTGGGCACCCTCCAACCCATTACTGAACTCGCAGCCATTTGCCAAGAGGGAGGGGTGCTTTTCCACACAGATGCGGTTCAAGTGGCGGGACGAGTTCCCTTGGATGTGCGAAGCTTGGGGGTAGATTTACTCTCCCTGTCTAGTCATAAAATTTACGGCCCTCAGGGGGCGGGGGCGCTCTATGTGCGATCGGGGGTGGCCTTAGAACCGCTCTTGCGCGGCGGTGGACAAGAATTTGGCCTGCGGGCAGGAACGCAGGCAGTGCCGACCCTCGTGGGTTTTGGGGTAGCGGCGGCGTGGGCAGCCACTGAACTAGCAATAGAACCAATGCGCCTTGCTCAATTGCGCGATCGCCTGTGGCAGCAGTTACAGAATCATCCCCAAGTGGAACAAACGGGACATCCCTGGCAGCGACTGCCCCATCACTTGAGTTTGATTGTGCGCGATCGCCACGGCCAGCCCTTGAATGGCAAAACCTTTGTCCGGCAACTCAACCTGGCAGGGATTGGCATTAGTGCGGGATCCGCCTGTCAAAGTGGCCAAACCCAACCAAGTCCAACCCTCTTGGCCATGGGCTACGATCCTGAAACCGCCAAAGCAGGAATTCGTATTACCTTGGGGCGAGAGACCACCGCTGCCGATGTGGATTGGTTAGCGATGGTGCTGCGGCAATATCTTGCAGAGGCGATCGCTCCCCCCTTAGCGGTATCCATTTCCTAGGATGCATCATGGTGTGGGCGGCATTATCTGCACAGGGGACCTGGGTACTGGCTAGCTACGGCGTAGTGGCCACGCTGATTCTGCTGTGGACGATTCTGCGATCGCGACGGCATCCGTCCCAAAACGCCACCCTTGAAGCCGAATTGGCACGGCTACAAAATTACTGCACTCAACTCCAGCAGCAACTTCAGGCAATAACCGCGGAAAATCAACACTTACGAGCAGAGCGCGATTACTGGCAACAGCAGCACCAAAGCCTCAATGATCAACTCACCACCCTAGAAGCCACCTATCACCAACTGGAGATGAATCTTCAACGCCTCGAACAGGAGCGCGATCGCCTGCAACAGGCCCTGCAGCAGCCCGCCGACTGGTGGCAGGAAATCACCAAAAACTATCAAAGTTGGTGGGAAAGCCTCCCCTTTCTTCCCCATGAGGATACCAGCAGCAAATCCTAAGGCAGGCGATCAATGGGCAAGGGCGGATAGAAGAAGTACCCTTGGCCATACAGACAGCCGAGATCCATCAATTGGGCGGCTTGAACCGCCGTTTCCACGCCTTCTGCAACCACATCTAAACGTAGACTCTTGCCTAGGGCAATCACGGCACCAATAATTTCCTGTGCCGCTCGGCTTTCCTCTAAGCTCTGGACAAAGGAGCGATCAATTTTCAGGGCGTGGATGGGTAACTGATGCAACCGACTCAGGGAGGAATAACCTGTGCCAAAATCATCAATGTTGAGGGCAACCCCCAGTTGTTGCAGTTCCTCGGCCACCTGCAATGTGGCTTCAAGGTTGCGGATCATTGTCGTTTCAGTAATCTCCAGATGGAGGAGATGGGGGGGCAATTGGGCACTGCGCAGCACCGCCAAAATATCACCGACAAAGTTGGCATCCACCAGTTGTTGAGGCGAGATATTAATACCCAGGGTCATGGTCTGGCGACGGCTGTCCTGTTGCCGCCACTGGCTGAATTCCTGGATCGCGCGTTCAAGGACCTGCCGGCCAAGGCTAACGATGAGACCTGCCTGCTCCGCCAGGGTGATAAATTCACTGGGAGGAATTTCACCTTTTTCGGGGTCAAACCATCGGCTGAGGGCCTCAAGTCCTACAATTGCCCCCGTATTCATCTCAACAATGGGCTGGAAATACACCTGTAACTCACTGTTGGCGATCGCCTGATGCAGTTGGCTCTCAAGGGTAAAGCAACTTTGGGCTTGGGTGTGCATTTGCGGGTCAAAGATGCGACACTGCCCCAGTCCCTGTTTTTTTGCTTGGTACATGGCAATGTCAGCATCCCGCAGGAGGGTAGCAGCAGAGGCGGCCTCGCGATCGCTAAAGGCCACACCAATACTGGCACTCAGGCTTAACAAGTGACCATCAATGATCAGGGGTTCCTGAATTACCCGCTCTAGGTCAGCAATCCGCGCTTGCACTTGTGCCACCATCTGTTGAGAATCAAGGTCTTCACAGAGGACCACAAATTCATCCCCACTCAGGTGAGCTAAGGTATCCCCCTCACGCACCACACTCTGCATTCGCTGGGCAAGGGTGATGAGTACCTGGTCACCGGCTTGGTGTCCCAAGCTATCGTTAACGCGCTTAAAGCGATCAATATCAATGAAAACAACAGCAAAGGGGCGATCGCCACGGCGTTGATATTGTCGCCAACAATGCTGCAATCGCTCCTGGAGGAGGGTACGGTTGGGAAGTCCCGTCAGGGGATCGTGGAGAGCATCGTGAATGAGCTGCTCCTCCATTTGTTTGCGGCGGGTAATATCATGCCCCACACATTGATACTCCACACAGCGCCCATGGTGATCAAAAAAGGCACGTGTTGTCCATTCAAACCAGGCAAGCTGTCCTGTACTTCCTTCTGTACTTAATGTCACAGCGCATTCAATGGTGCTGATGGGCTGCGTTGGGCTAAGGGTTTGCAGATGCTGTTGAAAGCGTTGCTGGGTTACAGGATCAAAGGGATGTTGGAGGACCTCCCCCAGATCACAACTCACGCCCACTTCAGCCAGATAGCGAAAGAAAGCGGGATTGCCAAAGGTCAGATGTCCCTCAGGCGTGCAGCGGTAGAGCAGTTCTGTCTGCGCCTCGAGAACCCGCCGATAGCGCTCTTTTTCCTGATGTAGCGCACTCACTAATTCAGCACGGTGAATACCAAAGCCCAGTTGTTCCCCCAGTTGGCGGATCAGTTCCACCTCGTCATTGGCCCAAGGCCGCGGCGAAGAGCAGTGGTGGCACAGAAATAATCCCCAGAGGCGTTCCTCCTCAATAATCGGTACTGCTAAGAGGGCACGCACCTGCAATTGGTTGAGAAAGTCGCGGTGACACTGAGCCATTGTGGCGGTGTTAATGTCCGCAAGCGCCAGCACTCGCCCTTGCAGGTAGGCTTCGGCAGCCTCCCGTTGAAAACAAGGATCACAAAATGTACGGTTGAGGAGGGAAAACTGGGGTGCTGCAACGGACTCGGCCACCACTTCCCCTCTGCCGTCAGCGTAGAACTGGAAAATGACGGTGCGATCTACGTTCAAGAGCTGGCGGATTTCTTCTAGGGCGGTTTTGAGGACGGTTTCTACATCTAATGAGCGGCGGATTTTGATGGTCAGACGATGCAGGAGTTCGGCTTGAGTTTGCCGCCGCTGCAACAAGGTACTGGAGTCCACTTGCAGTGTAATATTTTGGCAGAAAATGGCCAAACCACGGCTGGTGGGAAATACCCGTACGGCGAACCACTGGTTGAGCCCCTCATAAAAGGCTTCAAATTGGACCGGAGTCTGCTGTGTCATTGCCCGCTGACATTGCTCCTCAAAAATCGAGTTGCGGGCATCGGGGAAGAGCTCCCAGAGGTTTTTTCCTAGCATTTGTGAGGCGGATTTGCCCACCAAGCGGCAGAGATTGCCATTGACATAAATAACCGTAAAATCATGATCGACCTCAAAGAAGTGATCGGACATGCTCTCTAAAATGTCACTCACTTGGCTGTAGGCCGCTTGCAGGCGATCGCCAAATTGCTGCTGCTCAGTCACATCCCGCGCCGCTGCGTAAATTCGACCCTGGCTCAGCAGTCCTTGCCATTCATACCAGCGGTAGTCTCCCCGCTGCGTGCGCAGGCGAATCGTGTGGTTCGTGATTTGCTCGCCGGCAAGGAGACGTTGCTGCATTTCTCGATGGCGGGAGCGATCGCCCGGATGCAGAAATTCCTCAAACTTTGCCCCCATCACCTGATGTAGGTCATAGCCTAGGCAGGTTTGCCAATGTTGATTCACCCGCCGCAGCCGTCCCTCACTATCGGCGATCATAAATAGCTCTAGGGAAGAGCCAAAGAAATACTCTAGTTCAGCTGTCTTTTGGACAATTTCCGCCTGCAGACGGATGCGATCGCTAATGTCCCGCTGCACACCAAAGTGGCCAATAATTTCCCGATTTTCGTTGTACAGACAAACGTAACTCCCTTCCATCCAAAAAGAGCTACCATCGTGGCGGTGCAACTCAAGTTCAGTGTGAAAGTAGCCCAAATCAAAGAGGGCTCGCCACAAGCGTTTAGCCAGTTCCAGATCTTCCTTAAAGCAAAGGCGCGGTGTTCGGCCAATTAACTCTTGGGGGGGCAATTGATACTGCTGGGCAAAGGCATTGTTGACGCGGGTAATCCGCTGATGATCAAAGACATACTCCAATATGTCTTCTTTATTGACCGTGTCATCCCAGCGAATAGGCTGATCCAACATCATGAAAAAGCAGGCCTCAAGGGACTGCTGAAAAAAGGCTTCTAAGAGTTTCTGATTCGCTTTGAGTTCTAGTTCCAGTTGACAGCGACGCGTAATATCCCGCGATGTTGTCACTAAAAATAAAACATTTCCCGCTTCATCACAAATGGGTTGAATGAAGGTTTCTAACCAAACATAGCCACCACTTTTTTTCCGCATGCGATAGGTTTCTGTCAAATTGGCGCTGCCCTTTAGGGCGAGGGCGTGGGCGCCACTGCGAATTCGCTCAGCATCCTCAGGGTGAAACAGGGTATAGGGATTTTTACCAATCAGTTCTTCAGGAGAATAGCCCAAAAGGGTTTGACTGGAGGGAGTCACGTATAGGTAGTTGCCATCGGTTGCGTGCAAGCAAATCAGATCATCGGTGTAGTTCACCAATAATTCGGTAAAGTGCTCAAATTCGTCAATGATCATTCTTGAAAACTTCTCCCTGCCAGCACCAAAGGTGCCAAAACTTATTTTAATTCATGATCGCAGTTGAATGTTACTAATTATTAATTTATTAATTATTTGTCGAGGAGACTGCCCACCAGTTGGCACTCCCCCTCAGGGATAACGGCGCATATTTAAGCGAGCCGTGGTTCCCGCCTGTGGACACCGCAGGTACGGAGCATAGGTGCCACCAATGCGCCAGACGGAAATATAGCGATCGGTACGCACCCATTGAATGGTGACTTCACCACTACAGCCAAAATTACCCCCTAGATCGCGATCGCTAAAAAAGCCACGCACAAATCCATTGCCGATTGCCGTTAGGGTAATTGTGCCCTCATAAAGTCGCCCATTGACCTTTGTGGTGTAGGTCAAGACATCTCCGGGGGCGTGGCTGAACTGATAGTTATCAATGCGGGTCAGACCGCTATCGGAAATCAGGGTTTCAGCGGCAGCCGGCAGGGCAGAGGCCACACCCAAAACTAGAGTACCCAGCACACTCTGTAACACCTTCATAGGAACGCCTCGTCTAGAACATCGAACATCACATTATGATGATCCTAGATGATGATCCTAGACGAGACTATTTCTCTATAGTCTCTCCTCTCTGAGGAACTGCCTTGACAAAACAGTGAGCGCAAAGGGGCTGCTCGGGAATTCAGCAGGAGTCTAAAGGAACGCTCGCACATCGGTAACTTCACCGGCAATTGCCGCTGCTGCCACCATCGCCGGACTCATGAGGAGAGTGCGCCCGCTGGGAGAGCCTTGGCGTCCTTTGAAGTTGCGATTGGAGGAGGAGGCGCTGATTTGACGCCCTTGCAGCTTGTCGGGGTTCATGGCAAGGCACATTGAACAGCCAGGGTTGCGCCATTCAAACCCTGCGGCTTTGAAAATGACATCTAGGCCTTCAGCTTCGGCTTGGGCTTTCACTCGTTCTGAACCGGGGACAACGAAGGCTTTGACACCGGGTTTGACTTTGCGCCCTTCGACAACTTTGGCCGCCTGCCGCAGGTCACTGATGCGCCCATTGGTACAACTGCCGATAAAGCAGACATCAATCTTGGTTCCTTGAATGGGCTGACCTGGTTGGAGATCCATGTAGGCATAGGCTTCTGCAGCGATCGCCCGTTCTGCTTCGGGCAAGCTCTCTAGGGTGGGCAAGGTTCCATCCACCGCAACGCTCTGGCCGGGGGTAATGCCCCAGGTCACCGTCGGTGCAATATCAGCAGCCGCAAATGTAACAACATCATCGTATTCAGCATCCGCATCACTGGCTAGCGATCGCCACCATGCCACCGCTTCGTCCCAGGCTTTTCCTTGGGGGGCAAAAGGGCGTCCCCTGAGGTAGGCAAAGGTGGTTTCATCGGGGTTGACATAGCCGCAGCGGGCACCTCCCTCAATGGCCATATTGCAGACGGTCATGCGTTCCTCCATTGAAAGTTGGCCAAAGGTGGTACCGGCAAATTCATAGGCATAGCCAACACCCCCTTTGACACCCAGGTGGCGAATAACGTGCAGGATGACATCTTTGGCATAGACGCCAGCCCCAAGGGAGCCATTGACTTCCACTTTGCGAACCTTCAGCTTATTGAGAGCAAGGGTCTGGGTGGCCAAAACATCCCGCACTTGACTGGTGCCAATACCGAAGGCGATCGCCCCAAAAGCACCGTGGGTAGAGGTGTGGCTATCGCCGCAGGCAATTGTCATCCCGGGTTGCGTTAACCCCTGTTCCGGGGCAATGACATGGACAATGCCCTGACGACCGGAGCCAATCCCAAAAAAGGGAATATTGTGGGCACGGCAATTCGCCTCAAGGGCTTGCAGCATCTCTTCGGCAAGGGCGTCTTGGAGAGGACGCGCCAGCGTATCTGTAGGCACAATGTGATCCACAGTCGCTATCGTTCGCTGGGGATAGAGCACTGGCAACCCTCGCTCCCGCAGCATGGCAAAGGCTTGGGGACTCGTCACTTCGTGGATCAGGTGCAGGCCAATAAACAGTTGAGTTTGCCCTGAAGGCAGTGTAGCTACTGTGTGCTGTTCCCAAACCTTATCGAAGAGCGTGCCGCGACTCATAGATATGCTAAACAACGTAGATTACCCATTATAGGGAAAAGTAGCAGACTCAGTACAGCAGTTTTGCTTAAGAGGCTGGCTCCTGTAAAAAGGGCCTTAATCCCTATAGCTAAAACTCGCGAACTGTTGGAAACTATTGCAACTGACCTCAATTTCACTGATTTCACGGGGGTAGAATTCAGATAATAGACCATAATAGCTCACACAATCTAGGCATTTACTGCTTAGGGGAGTAGCCACAGTTAATCCTTAAATCATTAGAGTTGACAATCTGGATTTGTCCCGCAGCCAAAGCTCCAACTTGTTAAACGGTCCGCATCTAGGAACTCTATTGGCAAAAATTTACCCTATTCAACCTATACCTGAATTCCCTAAGCCTCCTATGCAGTTAGCACAATTGCTGCAAAAACATTTCCATCTGATCCAGAGAATTGAATGAATGGAACATTAACTGAATAGCCAAGTCATCACCTGTTGAGCGAGGCAAGTCCCATTGAGGCGATCAATTTCGCGAACACCAGTGGGGCTAGTCACATTCACTTCTGTTAAGTAGCCGCCGATAACATCAATGCCAACAAAATAGAGGCCATCGCGTTGAAGGGCAGGAGCGAGGGTTTGACAAATCTGGCGATCGCGCTCCGTAATCTCTGCGGCTGCCACGCGCCCACCCGCGGCCATATTGCCCCGAAATTCATCCCCTGTGGGAATCCGATTAACGGCACCGATCGGCTGGCCGTTGAGGAGAATAATCCGTTTGTCCCCATCCTTAGCCGCGGGTAGGTATTCCTGCAGCATCACAGGCAGTTGTCCCCGTTGGGTACTGATTTCAATCATGGAGTTGAGGTTGCGATCGCCCGCCTGCAAAAAGAGAATGCCTTCGCCCCCTTTGCCCCCCAAGGGTTTGAGCACCGCCATGCCCTGCTGCTGCACAAATTCACGGATGCGCTGCTTGTCTGCAGTCACAATGGTCTTGGGAATCACACTGGTAAATTGCAGAGCATACATCTTTTCATTGGCATGGCGTAGCCCCGCTGGCGAGTTGAGGACAAGGGTGGTTTGGGGATCGACTAAATCAAGACAGTAGGTGGCATAGAGATAGGCGGCGTTGACGGGCGGATCCTTGCGCATCCACACTGCTCGGAAGGTATTGAGGGGGCGCCATGCGACTGCGCCCGGCTGAAACCAAGGTTGGGGAATCTGCCACTGGCCATCCACCAGTTGCACTGGCGACAACCGGATCGGGGTCAGCGCCGCCCATACCTGACCTTCTTGGATCAGCAGTTGGGAAATTTCCGTTACCCACACCCGTGCCCCTGCCGCTTGTGCAGCCTCCATCAAGGCCACACTGGTATCGTGGCCGGGGTCAAGGCTGGCGATCGGGTCAATAATAAAGGCAATATCCACTAAGCGACCTCTTGCAACAGGGCATCCAATTTTCCTTGAGCCTCCAGGGCATAGAGATCGTCACAGCCACCAATGTGTTCATTGTCAATAAAAATCTGCGGTACCGATCGCCGGCCATGGGCTCGTTTTGCCATCGCACTACGGGCAGCTTCATCTCCATCAATGACGTACTCCGTAAACTTCACTCCTTTGCGCGTCAGCAATTGCTTTGCCCGAATACAAAAAGGACAACGGGACCACGTATAGATTTCGACTTTAGCCACAGCAGTAACACCTCGTTACAAAAATTTACTTTGCTTCCAGCCTAGCAAAAAGGGAGAAGAGATACACCCCCTCTCCCTTCTCCTGCCCTACAACTTTCTACAAATACAAATAACTACAAGTAATTGGGATCTTGAACATTGCGGATTTTGCAGGCTTCAGCAATGCCGTACTGGGGCCGCAAAAAGCGATCCATCTGGGCAACAAAGAAGCGCCGATTCGCCATTAAATGCTCTGGATTGGGATCATCCAAGGGGTAGTAGAAGGCAGCACGGGTGGCTTGCAAAACGGCGGAGGTCACGGTGTACATAGCGTGCTGGAAGGCAATGCCCAATTGCACCAAAATATCATCCTCACCGCGACAGTGCTGGTGGAAGTAATCCCTTAGGTACTGGGGTAAGAAGTGATACATATCTTGGTGGAGCAGCGTTGGTGGAATCCCCGCCGTCCCCACAGGGAATTTATCGGCAAAGAGAATACCATAGTGGAAGTCCACCTGATCAGTGGGCACCTGATTGGCTTGGGCATTGTAGGACTTTGTGCCGCGGAAAGGAGAAGTGCGGTAAAAGACCGCTTCCACATAGGGGAAGGCCGCCTCGTAGAGCCACATAAACCCTTTTTCTTTGGGCACGAGGACATGAACCTCATCGTCAATATAGACATGGTGGTAAATAGGGCGACCGGCAGCGGCAAAAATGCCATTGACCAAGAAGTTCATGGCATCCTTGACACTGGTAATACTGCCCTCATCGTAGCGATCGCTAATCTCAAAGAAGACGGGTGCCATCACTTCCCAAAATAGCCCCAGCACATTCATGTACGTGGCTTGGCGAGCCTGCTCTAAAAAGAGGTCGGGAAAGAGTTTGTACAGCCCAAGCATCAATGGGTTGCGCTTGAAGTAGGCACGAATCGCCTTATCCGCTGCCGCTTTGTACTCCTCGGAGTCAAGGTAAATATCCAACTGACCGCCCATGCGGTGCCACATCATTGCCCGCGCTAAATCTTCGGAAAATTCCATGTTGATGCGGTCATGCCAGAGGTGGTGGAGCAGACGGGGCATTTTGCCGGTCTCCCCTTTTTCAATAAACTCCATGAGTTCCGGGTGGGCATGGGCAGGGCCACGCCAAATCCGCAGATCGGCAGTATCACCGGCGTAGTGGTTCGGCAACTCAAAGTATTCCTTGGTCGGAAAATACTTAAAGAAGGGAAAGGGATTAATAAAGACCCGCTCACCGAGATAGAGCAAGTCCCGCCAGTAGAAGTCCATTGGAATTGAGTAGGCCTTGTACATCCCGATAATTTTCATCAGGTTCACGGGTGTATCGGGAATCAGGGCACCTCCTGCCTCAAGGCGGTAAATAATATCGGCGAGGGGATGATCTAGGGGTGGCAGCTTGGCAGAACTGGGGCGCTCCATTGCTTGAACCATGGGAAATTCTCCTAACGCTTGGCTAAGGTGGCAACAATTTCATTGGCACTGGGGACGGCAGCAACGATCTGAGCACTGGTGGTTTCACTCCAACGCACCAGCCAGGTGGGCTGAACCCCCAAAAACAGAATCAACAGGGTCAGGACGAGGGCTGGCATTTTCTCTGACCACACCACGCGCGGGTAGTAGGCAGTGGCATTGTCAAGGCGACCAAAGCAGGTGCGGTTGATCATAATCACGAAATAAACAGCTGTGAGGCCAGTGCCCACCACAGCAATCAGGGTTGGCACGGGGAAAACTCCATAGCTGCCCTGAAAGATCAAAAATTCCGCCACAAACCCCACAAGTCCTGGAATACCCGCGCTCGCCATGCCACCCAAAATTAAGAGGGCACTGGTGGTCGGCAACCCCCGCAGCGGATTGAGCAAGCCATTGAGCACATTCAGTTCCCGGGTGCCGACTTTCGTTTCAATCACGCCCACCAGATAGAACAGGAGTGCCAAGACGAGGCCGTGACTCACCATTTGGGCGATCGCCCCCACCATGCTGAGGTGGGTATGAGCCGCTGCCCCTAGGAGGACGTAACTCATGTGGCCAATGGAACTGTAGGCCACCATCCGTTTAATATCCTTTTGGGCAATGGCCGCAAGGGCACCATAGGCAATCCCCACCGCCGCCACGATCGCCAAGGGACCAGAAAACTGCCCCCAAACCTCTGGAAAATCGCCTAGGGCAAAACGCACCAAGCCATAGGCACCTAGTTTTGCGAATACCCCCCCAAGGAGAATTGCTGTCGGAGTTGAAGCTTCTACATAGGCATCAGGCAACCAACTGTGGAGGGGCACCAACGGCATTTTGATCCCAAAGCCCAAGATCAACAGCAACAGCAGAATCCCTTGAGTGGTGGGTGCCAAGCCAGCGATTTGAATATCGGCACAGTCAAAACTAGGAGCGTGGGTCAGCCAGCCCATTGCCAAAAAGGCAGCGAGGACAAGAATGCCCGACACTGCCGTATAGATGAGAAACTTGACCGCCGCTTGCTCACGACGCTGCCCACCCCAGATCAAAATCAACAGGTAAAAGGGCACCAACTCAAGTTCATAAAAGAGAACAAACAGCAGCAGATTCTGGGCAGCCAAGGCACCTGTAATGCCGGCATTGGCCAAAAGAACAAGGGCATAAAAAAGCCGCTGTCCACTTTTTTCACCCGTCAATACAACCCCAAGGGTCAAGAAGGTTCCCAAAACAATGAGGGGCAGCGAGAGGCCATCCACACCAAGGGAATAGTTCAATCCCAAGGGCAACAGCCACGGCAGGAATTCCGTAAATTGCAGTGCGCTCTGCTGGACATCGAACTGTGTCAGCATCCAGAGGGACAGGGCAAAGGTGACACCAGCGATAACTAAAGTAACCGAACGTAGGACTCGCTCTGGCAGCAGCGGCATCAGGAGGGAACCGATCACTGGCAAAACAATTAACAGTGTCAGCATAGGGCAGAAACCTCAAAGAATGGAGCACTAGGCCAGCAGGGGCCAACAAATGGCAATGACTAGAATGGCAACGCCCATCAAAATGGTGAGGATATAGGCCTGGGATTGCCCCGTTGTACTATATTTCAGGCGATCGCCCCCCAAAAGGGTGACCACGCCAAAGGCATTGCCGGTCCCGTCCACAAACGTGCGATCAAACCAAGCGGTAATGCGGGAAATAATATCCACCACTCCCACCACCGTTGCCCTGTAGAGCTTTGGCGTATAGAAGTCGTAAGCCAGCAGATCCTGCACCGACGGTAGGGGGAACTGCACGGGTTTGGGAACTGCTTTGCCGAGATAGACCCATGCGGCTGCACCCCAGCCCAAAAGAGCAGTTACAGTCAGTGCAGCAGCGGTGGTCAAGGAAGGCTGGGTCCAAATCACCCAATCAAAGCGCCCCATGAGAATGGGCAAATGCAGCACGAACCCCAGATCAACGGTCATCGGCAAAATCATCGGCCAAAAGACCTCGGGCGATCGCGCCGTCATCGGTTGGACCTCACCGCCCCAAACTAGGCAAAATGTGCGCCCAAGACTAAAAGCAGCAAAGGTATTCATCAACAGAAGCACCACCCCGACCCAAGGCAGCTGGGCAAAAGCTGTATCCAGCAATTCTGCCTGGGGGAAAAAGCTGGCCAAGGGTGGAACCGCCAGCAGCCCTGCGGAGCCGACGAGGAAGGAGATCCCTGAAATGGGGCGCCGGGACCACAGCCCACCCAGCAGGCGCAGATCTTGGGTAATACTATTCCAGATGATGCCGCCGATGCTCATCATTAGCAGTGCCATGGCCAGGCTATAGGTGAGGATAAAGACAAAAGCTAAGCCCGGCTCCTTGAGGCCAACAGCAATAAACACCCACCCCATGTAGGCACTCACCAAATAGGAGAGGGCGCGTTTAATGTCCACTTGGGCAATGGCGATCAAGGTTCCTCCTAAGGCGGTGACGCTCCCAATCACCAACAAGGCCGTTAGAGCGAATGGGGAAAGGCTGAGGACTGGTGTCAGCTTCACCAGCACCCATGCCCCCGTAGACACAACCACTGCATTCCGCAAAATCGAGGCGGGAATTGGCCCTTCCATTGCCTCATCCAGCCACAGGTGCAGGGGAAACTGGGCACATTTCCCCATCGGACCTGCAATTAGCGCTAAACAAATCAGAGTAATAAGGGTGGGGTTCACTTGAGCCGTTGCCGCCCAAGCCGCTAAATCGTCGTAATTCCAAGAACCGGCAAGGGGGTAAATCGCCAACACTCCCATCAGTAGCACTAAGTCCCCTACCCGTTTCGTTAAAAAGGCATCGCGGGCACCCGTCACCACCAAGGGCTGGTTAAACCACAGTCCAATCAGCAAGTAAGTGGCAAGGGTCAGAATTTCCAAGACCACATAGCTGAAAAAGAGAGAGTCAAGGAGGACCAGCGCCCCCATGCCCCCTTCAAAAAGAGCAAGCAGTGCAAAAAAGCGGGCCCAGCCCCAATCCATCTCCATGTAGCCCACCGCAAAAACCTGGGCCAGCAAATTTAAGCCCGTGATCAGCATCAGGGCGGTAGTTGTCAAGATCGAAATTTCAACGGGAATGTCAAAGTGCAGACCCGCCACATCCAGCCACGTCCAGTGCAAATACTGCGGTGGTTGGTTGGCGATCGCCACCGTTGCCAACAGGGCATGCACAAAGGAGAAAAAGGTGAGCAAGATATTCAAATAGCCCGCTGGCCGTGGCCCCGTTTTCCGCGTAATCCCCGGTGACCAAATCAAGGACAGCACCATTCCCGTCAGGGAGTAGAAGGGAATGAGCCATACTGTGTCCGCCAATGATTGCAACATAAACCCCGCTTATGGCTATGGATAAGACTGATTAGATTTAATCTTATCTATGAATGGTGCTGCACTTCACAGGGTCAAGAATAAAGTTGCATCAATATCCCTTATTGCCTAGATAAAAGGCAACTATGAAGGTTGCTATGAAGGTTGCCTATCCCAGAGGATTAAATACAAAAGCCTAGGGGCTAATTTGAAAGGTCACCCGTGCAGTGTAGCCCACATAGCAAAAGTTACCGTCACCCCAATCGTGGTCAGAATCTAGCTCAACACGCACTTGACTTTGACGCGGATAGTTTTCGGGAATTGGGATGACCTGATCATCACCGGGGTTGAGGCGCCCCAAGCCAGAGCGAATATTGGTGACTGTGCCCTGAAGAACTTTCCCTTTGGCCCCATAGAGTTCAATCTTTGCCCGAGTGCCCGGATGGATGAGCCGCAGTGATTGTTCATCCACAAAGACATCGATCCAACGACGCCCACAATCCAACAACTGCAAAATTTGATCCCCTTTACCGAGAAACATCCCCGGACGGGCATCCACATGCCAGACATAACCGGCAATGGGAGCAGTCACCTTCACCACTTTGCGCTGAGCAACCTCCCGCTGGGCTTGGGCAACCTGTCGTTGTTGGGCAGCGATTTCCCGTTGAATCCCTTGGACGATCGCCTGCTGTTCGCTAATCTGAATTTGTAACTCTTGCAGCCGTAGGCGGGGGTCATAGTTACTGCGAGTGTTGCGCAGTGTCAGCCCCAATGCAGCAGCACGGGCATCGGCCTCCAGCGCCTCAACGGTGCGAGCCGCAGCTTCCACATCCCGTTGACGAGCAGCCACTTGGGCTTGGCTTTGCTGCAACTCCGTTAGAGCCGCATCGGCTTGGGCTTGGGGTACTGCTCCCTGCTGTGCTAACTGGCTAAAGCGCTGGTAGTTAATTTGTGCCAGTTGATAGCGTGCCTTGGCATCCGCAAGCTTGGCCTGAGCTGCTGCGAGTTCTGCTTGAGCAGCAGCCACTTGGCGATTGGTTTGCTCTACCTCTAGTCTGTGCTGATTGCGTTCATCCCTTTGGGCAGAGGCAAGGAGTTTTTGCAATTGAGCCAACTTTGCCTGAGCAGCTTCTAATTCTCCCCGCCGCCGCTCTAACCATTTTTCAACTTCTCGAGCGTTGCCTTGACTGACATAGTCATTTTCTATGAGGGCTAAGGGGGCAGCGGTGGGTTCGATAAAGTCCCCTACCTGCGCCTGGAGTTTCTCCAGTGTTCCTTCTTCTGGAGCACGCACGTTCACAATCACGCCATTAATAACTGCATCGCGACTACGCACCGTTGTTAAATGGCGGTAGAGAAACCAGCCTGCAAAGGCAAGGATGCCACACCCGGCTGCGAAAACTAACAGATTAGCAAGGAGCGATCGCCGTAGCTTGAGTTGCTGAGCCGGTACAACCTGATTTTTAATCTCCGTCAAAGAAGTTGGGGCCGGCTTGTTCATAGGAACCTTATAACAAGTTAGTTAAAGCAAATAAAATTACCTCGCTATTTTGTCTCACTGATGTATGTATCTAATTGATACGTGAGAGCCTTACTCCAAAAACTTTTTTACTTAAAATAGTTTTTCCATGGTTCTATCTAAACACAGTTCCTAACCTTTTGTTATCCGTAAAAATACTGAAGTTGACATCTGCAGATCAAAAGCATCCAATCTCGGATTCCCATAGATTTTCAAAATCTCAGCCATCTCCAAAAGTACGGATGGAGTACCTATGATAAAAGTATCCGTGGTCAACCCTCATGATGCGCTTTCCAGATGTTGACAAACAAGCATGGCTGATTGTGCGCTCCCAAGGCGTGGTGGTGGGCAAGTATCACCTCACAGGAAAAGCGTGCTGGAAAATTGGCCGCGGCAGCGACTGTGACATTATTATTCATGATCCCTATATTTCCCGGCATCAGGCAACCATTGAACTGCGGCCTCGTGGCAATGCCGTAGTGTATCTAATCCGTGACAACAATAGTCGCAATGGTACAGTGGTTAACGGTACTCCTCTATCGGATGAGCGGGTATTACACCATGGGGACATTATCATGATGGGGGATACAGATCTCACATTTCACTATACGAGTCCGTCAGTTACACCGAACGTGTTGCAGCGCTCTTGAGAAACGACTTGTCACCCCTTGATGAATTTTTGTGGGCGATTTTAGGCCTCCTCCTAACCGTTGCCGGAACGTTCATGGAAGCAGCGATCGCCCTCCCCAACTTCTTTAACGCGGCGGGGCAGTTTGTTTTACCCACCTCATGGGCAGCGGTTCCAGTGCAGCCGTTACCAGTCTCCTACCAGGTGGCCGCTGTTCTCTTTGTCGGCTGTATGGGGGGACGGCAAGCCGCAGCTCTCTCACAGGTGGCCTATTTGATTCTGGGGCTGAGCGGGTTTCAGGTTTTTTCCCAAGGGGGCGGCCTAGGCTATTGGCATGAACCGACATTCGGGTACCTCTTGGGTTTTGTGCCGGGGGCCTGGGTCTGTGGTTGGCTGGCCTTTCGCCCCCAAAAACGGGTTAGTTTAGAATGGCTTGCCTTGAGCAGCCTAGGGGGACTGGTGCTCATTCATGTCTGCGGTGCCCTCTACCTCAGTGCTCTGGCTCTTGCAGGGCAGTTGAGTTACCCCTTGGTGGAGCTACTAGAGCAGTATTCGCTTTTTGCCTTGCCGGGGCAGTTGGTGATTGTCTGCTTGGTGGCGGCAGTCGCGCGGGTGCTGCGCCTGATTTTGCTGTACTAGGGGGCACTGTTGCCCTCAATTAAACCTTCGGCCTCAAGGGCGAGCGATCGCAGGCGGTCTAACATCTGCGGATCAGGTGCCTGCCACAGTTGGCGTTGGGCAGCTTCCAGGAGTCGCTCAGCCATGTCCCGCAGTGCCCAAGGATTATGGCGTGCCACAAAGGCTTGCATTGCGCTATCGAGCAAATAGGTCTGGGCGATGCCTGTAAACACATAATCGGGTACACAGCGAGCCGTAGCGGCATAGCCAAAGAGATAATCTACCGTGGCCGCCATTTCGAAGGCGCCTTTGTAGCCATGACGCTTGATGCCTGCTAGCCATTTGGGATTAATGACGCGGGAGCGATAGACCCGCAGCAGTTCCTCTTGCAGAGTGCGAATTTTCGGCTGCTCTGGCCGTGAGTGATCGCCAAAGTAAACCGTGGGCTGCTGCCCTGATCGCGATCGCACCGCAACGGTCAAGCCCCCCTGAAACTGGTAATAATCATCGGAATCTAAGAGATCGTGCTCGCGGTTGTCTTGGTTTTGCAGCACCACTTGCAGTTGACTGAGCCGCTGCTCTAGGGCTTCCGCTGCATTGTGGCTGTGGGCTTCCCCAGTGTAGGCATAGCTACTCCAGTGGATGTAGGCGCGGGCAAGATCCTCATCCCCCTGCCAGTTTTGGGCTTCGATGAGTCCTTGGAGTCCGGCACCATAGGCACCAGGTTTGGAACCAAAGATGCGAAAGCATGCCCGTTCCCGAGCTTGATCCAAGGGGAGACCCTGCTGTTGCCAATACTCTGTTTCTTTGGCCACTTGAGCGGCCAGGGGATTTTGATCGGGGGGTTCTGGCAGTTGGCTCACCCGCTGCACCGCCTCATCAAAGAGGGCAATGAGGTTGGGAAAAGCATCCCGGAAAAAACCGGAGATGCGCAGCATGACATCCACCCGTGGCCGACCCAACAGCGACAAGGGAATCACCTCCAAATCCACCACCCGCCGTGAGGCGCCTTCCCAGACCGGTCGGACTCCTAAAAGGGCGAGGGCTTGGGCAATATCATCGCCGCCGGTGCGCATTGTTGCTGTGCCCCACACCGAGAGGCCAAGGGTACGGGGAAAGTCGCCCTGCTCTTGACAATAGCGTTCGATCAGTGCCGCCGCCGCTCGTTCCGCCAATGCCCAAGCAGCCTCTGTCGGCACTGCCCGCAGATCCACTGCATAGAAATTCCGTCCCGTGGGTAAGACATCGGGACGACCGCGAGTGGGGGCACCAGCGGCTCCACTGGGAACATAGCCACCATTGAGGCCGTGGAGGAAGTGGTCAATTTCTTGGCGGGTCTGTTGCAGGGCAGGGTAGAGGACCGTGCGAATCCAATCCAGTACCTGCTGAGTTGCGCGGCCACAGGGGAAATCAGGGGTACCCAGAAGCAAACTTTCTACCCATTTTGCCGCCTCTGCCTCTAGGGCATTTTGCCACTCGCCCACGGAGCGGTAGCCGGGGACAGGACTGGGAGCGGTTGGATCAGCGGTGAGGGGGTCTAAATCCACCCCTTGATCCTGTGCCAGAGCCCGAGTGAGACCCCTGTGCTGGTCACTGGGAGTGCGGGCGATCGCCACCATTAGATCTCGCAACTGCCGCCCTTGGGGACATTGGCCAAGAATATGTAGGCCATCGCGAATCTGGGCATCCCGTAAATCACAGAGGTAGCCATCGGTGCGAGCCAGCCATTCTAGCCATGTTTCTTGCGGTCGGGGGGGTGGAATCTCCTGATCTAGATCTAGTTCTTGGACCAGGGTTTCAATTTGCTGCCGTAGGACGCTTAAGCGGGGGCGATCAAACTGCTCAGCGGCGTAGTATTCCTCAATGTAGTGGCTGAGGGTCTCTAGGCCACCATACAACTCGGCACGGGTGAGGGGCGGTGTCAGATGATCCAAAATCACCGCTTGGGCGCGGCGTTTGGCCTGGGCGCCTTCACCGGGGTCGTTGACAATAAAGGGGTAAAAATGGGGCACAGGGCCAAGGGCAATTTCAGGGAAGCAGGTATCACTGAGGGCTATCCCTTTGCCCGGCAGCCATTCGAGATTGCCGTGCTTGCCCACATGGACAATTGCATCCGCCCCAAAGACATGGCGCAACCAAAAGTAAAAGGCGAGATACTCTGGGGTAGGTTCCAAATCGGGGGCATGGTAATTCAAACTGGGGTCGCGATCGTAGCCCCGACTGGGTTGGACGCCGACAAAAATGTTCCCCCAACAGTCACCCGCAATGGGGAGATCGGTGGTGGGTGCCGGCCAGCGTTGGTTAATGGCCGCCTGTACTGCCCTTGGTAGGTTCCGAAAATAGTGCTGGTAGGTGTCAAGGGAGAGGGTATAGCGGGGCAGCCGCCAGTGATTGCCTTCGGGGTCGTTGGTGCGATAGCGGCTGAGGTGTTGGATTAGGGCATCGCCATCCTTGGGTAAGGGGTTAGGGCCAAGATCATAGCCCGCCTGTTGCAGTGCCCTGAGCAGTGCCACGGTACTGTTGGGGGTATCAAGGCCGACGCCGTTGGCAAGGCGACCATCGCGGCAGGGGTAGTTGGCTAAGATGAGGGCAATGCGGCGTTCAGCTGGGGCTTTGCGGCGGAGCTTCAGCCAGTTGGCGGCCAGTTCACTGACCCAGTCTAGGCGATCGCCCACTGGGACATAGGTGGTCACGGTGGTTTCCACCTCTGGTTGAATTTGTGCTATTGCCTTAAAGGACACGGCACGGGTAATGATGCGGCCATCCACCTCCGGCAAAACCACATGCATTGCTAAGTCCCGGGGGGTGAGCCCTTGGGGGTTTTGCTGCCATGTTTCAAACGTGCTACTGCTGAGAATGACCTGTAAAACGGGAACGTCCAATTGCTGCCACAGATTGACCTCGTTGGCTTTGGCGATCGCGAACCCCGTTGTATTGAGAATCAGTTCTACCTTGCCCTGCCATGCTGCCAGCAGTCCCCGTTGAATTTCTGGGTCTTGGAGCGAGGAGACAAACACGGCAACAGGCGCCAATTGCCGCTGCATCAAGGCCTGAGCAAGGGTCTCAATCACAGCGGTGTTGCCCGCCAAGTAATGGGCACGGTAAAAGAGAATGCCCACCTGTGGCCAATCCCTTGCTATTTTCCCCTGAATAGGATAAACGCCCCAGCGGGGAATCCTTTGGGGAGGGCGGGGAGGAGCCCCCCAACCGCAGCCGTAGTGGCCAATAAATTCAAGGGCCCGGCGAATATTCTCCAATCCTCCTTCACAAAAGTAGTGCCAGAGGCGATCAACTTGCGCCAGTGGCCAACTGGAGAGGCTCATCAGTTCTAGATCGGGGCGATCGTCCCCCGGCAGCAAAATCAACTGTCCCCCCCGATCGCTGACCATTTGCTGTGCCACCTCGAGACCATAGCTCCAATAGCTGCGTCCCCCCAAGAGGCGAATCACCACAACATCGGCCTTCGCCAGAACGCGATCGCCATAGTCATCAATGGCTGCTGCCGCTTGTAAATGCAGTAAGTTAGCAAGGCGCAGCGACGGAAAATCCTTTGGCAGTTGATGGTAGGCTTGGGCCAGCAGAGCAATATCCGTATCCGCTCCCGTTAAAATAACAATGGGAGCACTACTTTGCTGTAGAAATGCAACATTGCTGTTATCTGTAGCAATAGTCAGATCATTGAACGTAAGAATTCGATGCATAGGTTGACAACAATCATTAAAAAAACCGGTGGGCTTTTCCCCTGTTCCTTCCGAACCGCTACAACAGAAATGAATAGGAAAAGCCGATAGTAATCACACCGCCCCTGGCGATGCCCCTTCCTGCGATGAACCGATCAAGGATTGAACTTAAAAAACTATGCACCAGCCCGTCTTTGATCGAATTTTACCAGCATTTTTCTATGAACGAATTGCCACAGTCCTGCTCGCAGAAGCAAGCCATCGCAGGGCAACTGTCCTCACCCGTGAAGAGGTTATCCCGTCTGCCGATGCCCCTTTTCTCGTCGTGGTGGCAGAGACCTTTGCACTGCTATTGCAGGCAGAACCCGTGCCGCAGATGAGTACCTATCGGGTAGAAATTCTCACTGACCCTAGGGCGATCGCCCGCTTTTTGCGCAAAATCCGTAGCCAAGTTCCTGTGAACCGCCGCCCCCTGATCCGCGCTGTCTTGCAGCAACTGACCCCCTTAAATGCCAAGGAACAGATGTTGCCCGCTGATCTGGTGATCGCGCTCATGGCGGTCCTCAGTGAAGAAACGACCGCCCAGTGCCAAAGTTGCCAACCCCTAGTGACAGCTGCCCTCAATGAACGCCAAGCCCAAGAACGGCTGCTGCATCAGGTGACAACCCAAATTCGCCAGAGCCTGGAGCTGCCTGAACTCCTGAAAACAGCCGTGGATCGCATTCGCGAGTTTTTGGATGTGGATCGGTTGCTGGTGGGGCAATTCGGTCAGACCGAAGGGGAACTGCACGGCCAAATCACCTATGAATCCTGCCGCAATAGCGAAATTCCCTCGGTTTTGGGAATATGGGATGAATGTTGGCAGTGGTCAGCTTTACCTAGCAGTAGCTATCAGCGCCTGAGTCAGGGTGAGGCGATTGTGGTGAGTGACATTCAACAGTTCTATGCGGAGGTGCCCTGCCTCCAGTCCTTTGCCGCTCACTGGCAGATCAAGTCATGGCTAATTGTGCCCATTATGGTTCAAGATAGGCTCTGGGGAGTGCTCATTGCTCACCAGTGCGATCGCCCCCGCCAGTGGCAACCCCAGGAGGTTGAATTTCTCACGCACCTCAGTCAACACCTAAGCATTGCCATTTACCAAGCGCAAATCTACAGCGAACTACAACAGCAAAAGGCCACCCTCGAACAGCGGGTGAATGAACGCACCCAGGCGCTGCGGGAAGCCCTAAGTGCTATGGAAGCCGCCCACCGGATTAAAAACGACTTTTTGGCAACCATGAGTCATGAACTGCGCACGCCCCTCACCTGTGTCATTGGGGTTTCCGCCACCCTACTGCGCTGGCCTCTTGGCCCATTGACAGCAAAACAGCGGGAATATCTGGAAATTATCCATGAGAGTGGTACCCACCTGCTGGAGTTAATCAACAGCATTCTCGATCTCTCGGAGGCAGAATTGGGGCGATCGCACCTCCATCGCAGCGCCTTTTCAATTCGGCAACTGTGTACGGACTGCATTGAAGTCGCCAAACCCCAAGCCCACCGCCATCAGGTGAACCTGCGCCATCAACTGATGATCCCGCCTAGTCGCGATCGCTTTTGGGGAGACTATCGCCGCATCCAGCAAATTCTCATTAACCTGCTCAGCAATGCTATCAAGTTCACGCCTGCCAGGGGGGAAGTGATTCTACGGGCATGGTGGAAAGAGGATGAACTCATTTTTCAAGTGCAGGACAATGGCATTGGCATCCCTGCACACCTACAACCCTTGCTGTTTCAAAAATTTCAACAATTGGATAGCTCCTTTGGCCGCGCCTATACCGGCGCAGGTTTGGGGTTAGCCCTCACCAAGCAGTGGGTGGATCTGCACCATGGCTGGATTGATGTGGAGTCCACCGAAGGCAAAGGCAGTACCTTCACGGTGGGGCTGCCGGCAATTCCTTCAGACCCTCCACCAGACCCCCCTAAACTCAAGCTGGATGTCCCGCCTCTGGCAACAACGGATGTGCTGGTGGAACCTGAAGGGCGAATTGTTCTTGTGAGCGAGGACGAAGCCACGGCCACACTCATCTGCTCGATTTTGACTACCGCAGGCTATCAAGTGATTTGGCTGGTGGATGCTGAAGTGGAACGCTTGCTGGCACTGACCCCGATTGCGGTTCTTTTGGCAGAACCCTTTAGCTATGGCAATGTGCAGGAGTTAGTGGATCAGTTGCGGCAACGCTGCACCCCTGAGCAACTCAAGATTTTCATTTTGGGGTCAAAGGACAATTACCAAGGGGTTGAGCGCTACATTCCCTTGCCCATTAATCCAGAAAGTTTCCTACAACAGGTGACCATGGGGCTAACTTCCCTTGCCATTTCTGGCCAGTAGGGAAAAGGCCTGATCCACCTGACGGTAAAGTTCCTCCCGAGAACCTGTATTCCAGAGCACTGTATCTGCCCGTCGAATTTTTTCCTCTAGGGGCAGTTGACTGGCTAGGCGTTGGGCAGCTGCATGCCCAGCGAGGCGATCGCGCTGCTGCAGACGGGCTAACTGTTGCTCAGGGGTAGCCGCTACTACCCAAATGTGATCCACTAACCCTTCAAGATGTACTTCAAACAGTAGGGGAATGACCAAGGCCAGCAGGGGTTGCTCACAGGTATCAATCGCTTGCTCCATCTCGGCAATTACCCAAGGGTGGATTTGGGCCTCTAGCCATTGACGCTCCTGCGGCTGAGCAAAGATAATTTCCCCTAAACGGGAGCGATCGAGGGTACCGTCATTACGGCAAATCCCCTCACCATAGCGATCAACAATGGCTTGATAAATGGGTGTGCCGACGGCAACCCCTTGCCGCGCTAATATATCGGCATCGACAATGGGCACCCCATACTGCTGCTGCAAATAACCAGCCACCACAGATTTACCGCAGGCAATCCCCCCGGTGATACCGAGCCGAAAGGGACTAGACACCTCCCTGGAGCAGTACTGGGGGCTGGCTTAACCGTACCCGTGCGCCACTATCTGCCGGCACGGTAGGCAGCATTTGCTGAAATGTCACCGTTTGACCCGGAGCCACTGTGGCGGGTTCAGGGGTGGCGGCACCAGTTTGGAGAATTTCTCCATTGGCAGCCACAATTTCATAGTTAATAGATTGAATGGTCACGGGTTGGCGGTTGTTGTTTGTAACTGTGCCTTTCACCACTGAAGACCCCGGTAACCTAATAACCGGCTCCAACTGGGGTTGACTGACGCGGATGTTGCGCAGGAGCTCTTGTTCTAGAGCTTTGGGATCAACTTCTTGGGAAGCCCCTGGTGTGGTGGGTGCAGAAGCGGCGGCTGCTCCAGAAAGGTTGAGCAAGTGGTTCCAGTAGCGCTGGTTACGCCCCCACTCAGAAGGGGAGTTGCCAATAATCACAATGTCACCCGCAACCCGTTGTGCCAAGGCCGGCAGAGGGGCGATCGCTCCAAGGAGCACAATACCGGTTAACCAAAGGGGGAATGGCAATGGATGTCTTTTTAGCATGGCGCACACTCCATACAATGCAGCCTACCTTCTATCCTAGTGCAACTGGATGTGAGGGTTGCCCTCAGCCAGCTGCCCTCAATATCGCCACAGGGGGATTTATCGCAACAACGGCATATTGACAATTTGTGGCTCAATACCCGCACTCTTGAGCAGATCCTGCCACTGCTGTTTAATTACAGGGTTATCAGGATTCCTTTGCTGCAACTCCACAAGGGTGGCCAAGGTATCGTTCCAGAGTTGACTGGTGGCCAAAAGGGGCAGGCGATCCGCCGGTGCCAGGGTGGTCATCACTCGAGCCAGGTTCCTATCTAGCTCAGCCCGCTCAATCCAGCCCGTCACAAAGGGGTTGGCATCGGGTTCATTGGGCTTACAGGTGAGGGAGAAGATCCACTGGTATTTTTGCCCCGGTTGTAGCTTTACCTTACTGGCATCAACAGTTACGGGCAAAATCCCCGCTTTGCCATTCAAGGGGACTTGTTGGGCGAGTAGCAGATCTCCAGCTTCTGAAAGGAGCATCAGTTCCGCAGATTTGGCCGTGCTTTGGGGGACAAAGAAAAAGAGACTGGGATTGTCTACAGCCGTCATACCCAAGTTGTTATCGGGAACAATGGCAACAATTTTTGCCAGAGAGCCTTGGGTACATTCACCAAAGCGGGTGGCGCCTGCGACCCGTTGCCCCGGCATCCCGCGATTTAAGGGCACAAAGGTGAGGCGATGACTGGATTGGGCAGCGTAGCGATCGCGAGCAATATAGGCCTCCACATTACTGATGGCCATGAGGGCATAGCGGTTACCAGGACGCAAACTGAGGGCACGGCGGAAATTGGCTAAGGCTGATTGATAGTCGCGCTTGGCGGTGAGTTGATACCCCCGCTGCATGTAGCGATCAAACTCACTGGCTGGGTTAGAGGAATTTTGGGCAACAGCAGGTAACGATGGCAAAATGACTGGCAGCTCACCCATCCCCATTGCCAAGGTACCAAGGAGTAGCCACGCAAGGCCAAAACGGTGGGCAGACATAGCATTTACCTACTGAACACGCTAACTACTAACTATCTTTAAGGTACTATCGGGAAGAGGGCTCCATTGTGATCAAGCTTGCCTACCCCCTGTGATTTCTGTAAAAGAGCAGCAAATTAAGGATTATTCCTCCCTTGCGCAGATTGCGCTTCCCTTGGTGGAGATCTTCTCAGCCATTCAAGGGGAGGGCGCCAATGTGGGGTGTCGGCAAATATTTATTCGCTTGGCAGGCTGTGATCTACGCTGCACCTATTGTGACAGTGCTCATACATGGTTTGTTCCCTCCCATGCCCTGATTGAAGAGCAGAGTGGCGATCGCCACTTTCAAGCCATCCCCAACCCCGTCCCTGCTGCCCATATTCTCGAAGCCGTACAGCAGCTCAATACTCCGCCAATCCACGACAGTATTAGCCTCACCGGCGGCGAACCCCTGCTTCATGCCGCAACGCTGGCACCATTTTTGCCCCTCCTCAAGGCTCACAGCTCCCTGCCCCTCTACCTTGAAACGGGCGGACATCATCCAGAGGCGCTTCAACTCATTCTTCCCGCTATCGATAGCGTGGGTATGGACATCAAGCTCCCCAGTGTCAGCGGTGAATGCCATTGGTCAGCCCATAAAGTCTTTTTGCGCCTGTGCGATCGCGCCTCTGTTGAGGTCTTTTGCAAAGTGATTATTTCCCGCACCACTGATCCGGCCGATCTCGATCGGCTCAGTACCCTTGTGGCCAGCGTAAACCCCCATATCCCCGTCTTTCTCCAACCTGTGACGCCCGTAGGTACCGGTCGCTGTACCCCCCCACCCACCCCTGACCAAGTCCTCAAGTGGCAAGGGCAACTCAAGGCACGGCTGACCCACGTGCGCGTCATTCCCCAAACCCATAAATTTCTCGGTCAGCGCTAGGCTTATTTCTTAATCAGGATATAGGCACGGACGTAATGGGGTATGCGACGAGCAGCCGCTTGATAGCTGGCACGGTCAGGAAAAATTCCCGCCAAAAAGTCCAACTGATAGAGATTGGGCATAAAAGCTCCCCCCGTATCGGCAATCACACCAAGGCGCAGTTTAGGCCGACCGCCCTGAGTATCTTCCACTACAACGACTCGGCCAAGACCAATATTCCAGACATCGCCAGCAAACGTCACTTCAGGCTCAATATTAATTTTGTTCTCAATGGTGCTGCCGTAGCCCTTAATGGCAGCCACTTGGCGAAAATACCAGTAGCGCCGCTGCTCATAGGGATCAAGCCCCTTGGCAAAGGGAATATCGTTATGGCGATCCACATTGAAAAATTCTTCAGTGCCATCGGTAAATTGCACCAAAATCGTCCCCTGCATCAGGGCATCCTCAAGCCCTCTCCTCGTTAGGTAGGCCAAAGGCTTCACCCGTCCATAGAGGGAGCCACCCGGTTCAAAAATCCCTGCGAGCACCTGTTGCTTTGTGAGTTGCTTATAAAATAAATCCTCTGGTTGATCGGGAACATGGGGCGGCAGAGCATAAAGGGCCGCATTGTAGGTCTGCGTGCGGCTGCGTGATCCGCGATGGGTAAATACCGCGTAGTTAGTGAGGCGCAATTCTTCAGTTTGGTTTGGATTGCGGGGATTGTGGGGCAGCCATTGAATGACACGAAAGTGCTGATTAATAAATGCGGGGTCCTGCAAACGAATTGGCCGCTTGCGGCTAATATCTACCGTGAGCGTCGCAATCATGAAATCTAGCGTCTCGAGGACTTGGGGCAGCGTAACCCCCTTCATCGCCAGAATGCCTTCCCGTTGGGTAATGGGGTCGGTTGCACTAAAGTCTTGAAAATACTGGCGAGTGCTGCGCAACACTTGCAGTAGCTTCATGGGAGCGGTGCTAATGCGGTGCGGTGGCAGGGGGCGATCGCGAAACAGTTTGCGCCCATCCACTTGAAACTGAGGTTGGCCAAACTCATCCAGTACGGTGTAGAGGGAAGATACAGCAACAGGGGACGGTGTAACTGTTGTAGATACTGCTGCTGGTGCTGACGGCACCGTTGCCGCTTGACACCCCACTGCCAAGAACATCATACTCAGAGGACCTGCCGCACTTAGCCAATAGAATCGCATAGGTACACATTGAAATTGTCCAAATTATTTTATTCCCTAACCGCTTTTTGCCATCAAAGGAACACAAAGAAGAAAAAACGTTGAAGTTTCAGTAGGATAGCGCCGTTTAGCGGCGATGATAGGCATAACACGAAATGTTTGAGAACAGCAATGTACGCCGAACAAATTAACCACATCAAATCCTACACGGCAAAGCTGACGGCAGCGATGCCCGATGCCATGAAAGCCTTTTATAGCTTGAGTCGTGCCTCTTCAACCCCTGGTGCCCTTGACACTAAAACTAAAGAGCTGATTGCCCTAGCCATTGGTGTGGCCAAGCATTGTGATGGCTGCATTGCCTTCCATACCCGTGCTGCCTTGCAGGCGGGCGCAACCGCTGCGGAAATCATGGAGACCCTAATGGTGACTGTGGCCATGGACGGCGGTCCTGCCTTGATGTATGCCACCCACGTCATGGAAGCCCTAGAGGAATTTAGCCAAAAACAGTCTCCCTAGGCGGTTGTCAAACGGCAGTCGTTTCAAGGGGCAGTGGCTCTTCAGGTTCACTGACTTCAAGGAAAATTTCCTTAGACGGTTCGTCATAGCCAAAGAGTTCGGCATAGCGTCCCCAGTCAATGGCGGTATTGAGCTGGCGCTCGGCCTCCTGCGGCGTAAAGTGTCGCTCTAGAATATCCAGCACCAAACTTTCAGGAATGCGGTGGTTTTGCTTGGCCATCAGGAAAGTATGGATTTGCTGCACAAGGCGGATATGCTTGAGGAGTTGCTGACGAATAATCAGCTTGCGCTGGTCAATGTCCCCCTGAATAAAGGCATTGCCAATAGGGGTCACACTGATATCCCCCTCTTTCAGTTCCACTAGTTCCATCATCTGGGCACCTTCGACAATGGGCAGAATATCATCTAGCTCCAATTGCAACTCCTGGGCAATGCGGTAGAGGTCCTCTTTGCGGTGTTCTAGGAGTTCCAATAGACCGGCGATCGAGCCAATGCGCACATGGGGAAGCAGCGGGTAACGCGGTTCCTGAGGGCTGGCAATGGTAGTTGGCCTGGGTTCCAGTTCCTCTAATTCGTCCACATGGGGGTTAGTGAGAATTTTATAGATGCGATCCACCGTGGCTTGAAACTCGGGGTTCTTGCGATCGCGATAGTGGGGCAAGGTGACTGGAAAATCAGCGCGGACGCGACCGGGGTTGCTCCCCAAAACAATAATGCGATCGGCGAGAATCACCGCCTCTTCAATGTGGTGGGTGACAATCAAAATGCTCTGGGTAGGAATTTTGTGCTCTAGCCACAGATCGAGAAGTTCAAAACGCAGGTTCTCGGCGGTCAGCACATCCAAGGCCGAAAATGGCTCATCCATACACAGGAGTTCCGGCTCCACCGCCAAAGCACGGGCAAATCCCACCCGCTGCCGCATCCCCCCCGACAGTTCCTTGGGGTAGGCATTTTCAAACCCGTCTAAGCCAATAATGTCAATCATCCGCAGTGCCTTGCGCCGGCGCGATCGCGGACCTTCTCCCAAGGCCTTTAGCCCCAACTCCACATTTTCCAAAACCGTTAGCCACGGATAGAGCGCCGAACTTTGAAAAACAATCGCAGCCCCCGGATTCAAGCCCTGCATTGGCTGCTCGCGGTACAAGACCTGCCCAGATGTAGGTGCAACCAAACCTGTAATAATGCGCATCAGGGTTGATTTACCAGATCCTGAGGGCCCTAACAGCGCAACAATTTCCCCTGTGCGTAACTCAAGGTCAATGTTTTCCATAATGCTAATGACCTGACCGTTGGGCTGACGGTAGGCCTTCCCAACATTCAGTAAGCGGACGAGCGATTCCCCTTTGGTTTTGGCTTGCATGGTTCTGCATCCTGTGGCATTTCCACCGTTAAACTATCATGAGGACTTCAGTCTTGGAGAGCCAAGGAATGAAAATTAGAAAAAAATCAATGATGTCGGAGCGGCTACCTGGCCTAGGTAACTAGAATTGAGCAAAATACACTCAGTCTTGGAACATGACTCAGAACACTGGTTCACTTGTACAAGTTCTATCGTGCCATGGGACTCATTAACAACACGCTAAAGACTGCTGGAAAGCTTGACCCCATTTCCTTGACCCTGTGCATTGTTGGTTCTCGCAAAATCTATCGTGAAGATAACTATGCCCAATCCCCTTGGCATATTTTTGCTCCCAACTTAAAGATTTATGGCTTTGATGCGGATCCAGAGGCTTGTGATGAGGCAAATGCTGCTCTCGAAGCCCAAGGAATCCATTGGTTTGAGCGGCACTATCCTCTTGCCCTTGGCCGAGCAGTGGGTGAAGCAACCCTTTATATTACGCGTGCAACCCACTGCAGCTCTCTCTATGAGCCCAATTTGAGTTATACATCCCGCTTTCAAGGATTTAACCCTAGTCTGAACATTGAAGCAACCGTCCAGGTGGAAACAACTACCCTGAGCGCTTTTGCCCAAGAGAAAGGACTGGAGAGCGTGGACGTTCTCCAGGTGGATGTTCAAGGTGCAGATCTTGATGTTTTGAAAGGGGGTGAGGCTCTTTTAGCCGCAACTACTTTAGGGATTATTATTGAAGTTGAGTTCTCAGAGGTGTATAGAGGTCAACCCCTCTTTAGTGATATTGATGCTTACTTGCGAGGGCAAGGCTTTGTGCTCTTTGATCTGTTAACTAATGACGGCTGGTGCCGCTTGCCGCGTTACCTTTCACCTTTACGGTCTCAACGGCGAACAGGCCAACTTCTATGGGCAGATGCGATCTACCTGCGAGATTTACTCAGCCACGATCAACAGCCGCAAAATGCTCACCTGCAGACGCCAGTACACCTACTAAAACTGGCAGCTATCGCGGATGCCCTAGACTTCCCTGACTATGCACTGGAAATTTTAGTACATCTCACCCTTGAGTACGGTGAGAATCCTCAATGGAACTGTCGCCAAGAAATTTTCTCTATCTTGGAACAAGTACAGCCTCTGATGGACAGGGATATTACTGAGCTGCCAATTGCCCAGCTTTTGTTGCAGCCAGGGGGCTAGCCTTGGACAAGCGTGCGGTGACTAAACTGCTGAATTTCTTCCCGAATGCCTCGCGAGACTTGGTTTTGCTTGGCAAAGGCTTGCTGGAAGTATTGTTTTCCCTGCGATCGCTGGCTACTGCCCAACCTGTAATAATGTGTAAATAATGCGCATCAGGGTTGATTTACCAGATCCTGAGGGCCCTAACAGCGCAACAATTTCCCCTGTGCGTAACTCAAGGTCAATGTTTTCCATAATGCTAATGACCTGACCGTTGGGCTGACGGTAGGCCTTCCCAACATTCAGTAAGCGGACGAGCGATTCCCCTTTGGTTTTGGCTTGCATGGTTCTGCATCCTGTGGCATTTCCACCGTTAACCTACCATGAGGATTTAGAGTTAGAAAACCTAAGGGACAAAAACTGCCCCCAGGATTAGGGATCGCCACTCATTTGTGGAATTTCTGATAGCCCCCCTTAAGCTTTTGTTTAGTGTAAACTGATCAGCGGTTTTTCACAAAAGGTAACAATTCGGCTATGGGACTCTTTGATGGTCTTTTCCGTCGGGGCAAGCAAGCTGATGCCCCACCCAGCAAAGACTTTTTTCTCGATCCCGATGAAGCCAAGACCTACAGCAACATTGAGTACATGCGTACCCCCAGGGTCGTGAAAAAAACCTTCCCTGCAACTGGCGGTGCCAAAGAAGAAGTAGAAGTGGTGGAGTTGGTCTCCTCCATCGAAAGGGTGAATCCAGAAGCAGAAAACAAAGGTAAACTGGAACCGAGTGTCAATGATATCATGACGCCTCCAGCAGAAGAACAGGAACGCCGTCGCAGCGATCCGAGCTTGGACTTCTTCCGTTCTATGGCCAAAGATCTAGGCCGTGGCTAAAGCCTAAAAACTTCTGGGGGTTGGCACTTGCGCATCCCAAGGCTGCCCCCTAGGATCAATACAGCCCTTTTTGCAAAGTCTCTCAGTTGCCAAGGAACACTTTGGATGAATGACCTTTGGAGCAGTGCCGCGATCGCCTATCTACACTACCTCAGCCTTATGGTGGCTTTTGCTGCCCTTGTGGTGGAGCACCTCACCCTGCGCAAAGACTTAGACCTCAAACAGGCTTGGCGATTGGTGATTGCCGATGCCTTCTATGGCATTGCTGCGGTTACCGTTCTTGTGACCGGAATCTTACGGGTTCTTTATTTTGGCAAAGGCACTGAATATTATTTAGGCAACCCTGTCTTTCACCTCAAAGTGGGCTTATTTATTTTAGTGGGGTTATTGTCGCTGTATCCGACGATTTCTTTCCTACTGTGGATTAAACCGCTGCGGGAAGAGAAAGTACCCACCCTCGAGTTGCCGACTGTGCAGCGCTTGACTTGGGTGATTCGGGCTGAATTGGCTTTTCTCAGCGCTATTCCCTTTTTGGCAGCGATGATGGCGCGGGGGATTGGTTTGGATTGGATTCAACGGTAAGACTCTTCAGCAGGGGGGCGATCGCCCCTATGATAGATCCTGCTGCCACGGATAAAACGGATGAGTCATCCCACGATTGAGTCCATTCTTCAGGAAAACCGCCTTTTTTATCCTTCCGCTGATTTTGTGGCCAAAGCGCGGATCAATTCCCTTGAGGCCTACAATGCCCTCTACGAAAAGGCCAAAGCTGATCCCGCTGCCTTTTGGGGCGAATTGGCACAGCAGGAATTAGAGTGGTTTCAACCTTGGGATCAGGTACTGGATTGGCAGCCCCCCAATGCCAAGTGGTTTGTTAACGGCAAAATCAACATCACCCACAACTGCTTGGATCGCCACCTCAAGACATGGCGCAAGAATAAAGCAGCTTTGATCTGGGAAGGAGAACCCGGTGATAGCCGCACCCTTACCTATGCCCAACTGCACCACGAAGTGTGCCAATTTGCTAATGTCCTGAAGCAACTAGGGGTGAAAAAGGGCGATCGCGTCGGTATTTATATGCCGATGATTCCAGAGGCAGCCATTGCCATGTTGGCCTGTGCACGGATTGGCGCTCCCCACTCAGTGGTATTTGGAGGGTTTAGTGCCGAAGCCTTGCGCGATCGCCTCATTGATGCCCAAGCCAAACTGGTTGTGACGGCTGACGGTGGCTGGCGCAAAGATGCCATTGTGCCCCTCAAAGAGCAAGTGGATAAAGCACTAGCCAATCAGGCGGTTCCCACCGTTGAAAATGTCCTAGTGGTGCAGCGCACTCAACAGCCAGTGACCATGGTGCCCGGCCGCGATCACTGGTGGCACGATCTGCAAAAGGGGGTCAGTGCCGACTGTCCTGCCGAACCTATGGACAGCGAGGATTTACTCTTTATCCTTTACACCTCCGGCTCCACCGGCAAACCCAAGGGCGTTGTCCACACCACCGCAGGTTACAACCTCTACACCCACATCACTACTCAATGGGTCTTTGACCTCCAAGATACCGATGTCTATTGGTGTACCGCCGATGTTGGCTGGATTACGGGTCACAGCTATATTGTCTATGGGCCACTGTCCAATGGGGCAACCACCCTCATGTATGAAGGGGCACCCCGCGCCTCCAATCCCGGTTGCTTCTGGGATGTGATTGAGAAGTATGGGGTCACCATTTTCTACACGGCGCCGACGGCGATCCGTGCTTTTATCAAAATGGGCGAACATTTGCCCCGGGCACGCAACCTCTCCTCCTTACGCCTGTTGGGAACCGTGGGTGAACCCATCAACCCCGAGGCATGGATGTGGTACTACCGCGTCATTGGCGGTGAGCGCTGCCCGATTGTGGATACGTGGTGGCAAACGGAAACCGGTGGTCATATGATCACCTCACTGCCGGGGGCAATTCCCATGAAGCCCGGCTCTGCCACCAAGCCCTTCCCGGGGATTCTCGCTGAGGTCGTGGACCTTGAGGGCAACCCTGTCGGCGTCAATGAGGGTGGCTATCTGGTCATTCGTCACCCTTGGCCCGGGATGATGCGCACCGTGTATGGCGATCCTGATCGCTTCCGCCGCACCTATTGGGAGCACATTCCACCTCGCAATGGTCAGTATTTTTACTTTGCCGGCGATGGCGCCCGCAAGGATGAGGATGGCTACTTTTGGGTAATGGGACGGGTTGACGATGTAATCAATGTCTCTGGCCACCGCTTGGGCACCATGGAAATTGAATCAGCATTGGTCTCCCACCCTGCCGTTGCTGAAGCCGCCGTTGTGGGTAAACCCGACGAGGTCAAAGGAGAAGAGATCGTTGCTTTTGTGATTCTGGAAGGATCGGCAACCCCCAGTGATGCCCTCCAACAGGAATTAAAGCAACACGTTGTCAAGGAAATTGGTGCCTTGGCACGTCCAGCGGAGATTCGCTTCACAGATGCCCTGCCCAAGACGCGGTCAGGCAAAATCATGCGGCGGCTCTTGCGTTCTCTAGCCGCAGGTCAAGAGGTGGTTGGGGATACTTCAACATTGGAGGATCGCTCAGTGCTCGATAGGCTGCGCCAAGGGGCTTGAGCGTCTCCCCTATCAATGGCCTTATAATTGGTAGGTCATGGCAAGTGGCATCCGCACAAAAACGCTAGTTCTTTTAGCAACGGCAGCCATTTTAGGCGGCGGTCTCTTGCTTTTTGAGCAACAACTGCCCAGCCCCAACAGCAGTGATACCCAAATCAAGCAACCCCTTTTCCATTTCCAAGAGGCGGAGGTTGTGGCGTTGAAAATTATTGCCCCTGATTACAGCCTGAACTTGAAAAAGTTGGCTACAGGCAACTGGGTGATTGATCGGGAAAAGCAAACCCCCGCAGAAGAGGGCACAGTCGTCTTCTTACTCAACTTATTGACCACAGGGCAGCGCGATCGCTCCCTCGACGTACCTACTGAACGTGCCAGAGACTATGGCCTTGCTCCCCCCCTGACCACTGTGGATATCACTCTCAAAGACGGCCAGCAGCACCGTTTACACCTGGGGGACACCACCTTTGACGGCCTCAAGCTCTACGCGGAAATTGACCCTCCCTCAGAACCCCGCGAAAAAATGACAGTGACCCTTGTTCCCCTTGAGCTCAAAAATGCCCTCCAGCGCCCCCTAAGGGAATGGGAACGTCAGCAAGCAGCCAACTAAAGCTTGAGACGGCAGTCAATCCTAGCACGACTCACCAAAAGCTCGTCAGAATATAAAAGCGTAGTGAACTATCGAGGGGACATCAATCATGGGATTCTTCGGATTCAAAAAGTTGACAATGCCTAGCCCCAGTACTGCATTACCCGGCCGAGCAGAACCCATGCCTGTGCCAAAGGCTCACTTGGTTAATGGTCATCCCCTCACTCCTCCCTATCCCGAAGGCATGGAGTTAGCAATGTTTGGCATGGGCTGCTTTTGGGGGGCTGAGCGCAAGTTTTGGCAGGTGCCCGGGGTCTATGTGACCGCTGTGGGCTATGCGGGCGGCTATACCCCCAATCCCACCTATGAAGAGGTGTGTACGGGCATGACAGGTCACAATGAGGTGGTGCGGGTGGTCTTTGACCCCCAGAAGGTGACCTATGAGGAATTGCTCAAGGTCTTTTGGGAAAACCATGACCCTACCCAAGGCATGCGCCAAGGCAATGATGTGGGGACGCAGTATCGCTCCGGTATTTACTACTATTCCCCTGAGCAAAAAGCCCTTGCCGAGGCGAGTCGCGATCGCTACCAAGCAGCCCTAAAAGCCGCAGGTTACGGTGCGATCACCACTGAAATTCTGCCAGCACCTGAATTTTACTTTGCCGAACCCTACCACCAGCAATACCTCCACCGCAATGTGAATGGCTACTGCGGCCTTGGGGGCACCAAGGTTCCCTACGAACTGATGAGTGCTACCCCCCGCGTTTAGGGGAGATGGCGGCGATAGGGCATACGGGGACGGTAAGCATCGCTAAAGTTGGTCTGACCGACCGTGGCATTGTTTAACCGTGCCCACTGCATATTGGCTTGCTCAAAGGTAGCACCGTTGAGATTGGCGCGGCGAAAATCCCCACAGCGGACATCGGCTCCCGTTAAGTTGCTGTTGCTGAAATTGGCACGGCGAGCACGACTGTGGCGCAAAATTGCACGGCTAAGGTTAGCACCACTAAGATTGACCTGTTCTAGGTTGGCTCGTTCTAAATAGGCGGCGGTGAGGTTGGCATTACTCAGATTTGCCCCTACCAAATTGGCCACCATGAGGTTGGTATCCTGGAGGTTGGCGCCCTCAAGATTGGCACCCCGCAAATTTGCCCCCGCCAAGTTATAGCCGCGCAAATCAACATGCCGCAGGTCACAGCCGGGACAAGCATTGGTTTGCAGAAGTTGTTGCATGGGGGAAGGCATGGCAAAGGCGGTATGGCTAGCGATCGCCCCACTCATCATTGCTGTTGCGATGAATACCTGTCGCTTCACATCCACCTCCTCCTGCCACGCTAGAGAGACTCTAGCACAAGTGCTAAGAATTTAACCTGCGGCGACGGGAGTACCGATGTCGTTGCTGCCAATCCTTAGCACTGCGAACGGCCAACCACAACAGGAGTAAGGCAATCAACCCGCCCTGCTTGGGTGCCCTCAGGGCAAATAAAACTAACAGCACACACAGGATATCCTGCCCGACAATGACCCAACGGGGTAGCTTCCCTAGGCGATAAAACCAGCCCACCTGCACCAATTGCAACACAAAGGCAAAAAGACCACTAAAGGTACCAATGAGCCACTGGGGTGTATCTGTTGCTGTTGCCACGGTCATGCCAAGGAGGGCACCCACAAGGGGGCTAAAGCACAGTTGCACAAGGATAATGAAGCGGTAGCCCCAGAGGTTCCCAGAAAGAAAGATCTCCAGGAACGACCAAGCAGCCAGCACACCAACTACCCAATAGGGGGAACAATGGCGCAACAAAGGTACCTGTGACCAGAGTTGTTCCCCCTGCAATAGACCTATCAACAGGAGGGGAAGTGCCAGGCGTAGTCCCCCTGCTGCTGCCGCTGAAAGAATGGCCAAAACCTCTAGCATGGTTCCATTGGTTTCAAGATATGGGGTAGCGTTTCCAACAGGCGATCGCACACCGTTTCCGGGGTATCTTCCACCGTGATCCTTAGCTCTAAATCTGCCTGAGCATAGAGGTATTGACGCGCTTGCAGCAGTTCACTCAAGCGTTCCTCAAGGGGTTGTTCCTGCAGTAGGGGCCGCTCTTGATCTTGGCGCAGGCGTTGACAGAGCACCGCAAGGGGGACATGAAGCCAGACCACAATACCGTGATGCAGATAGCTCCAGTTCATCGGGTTAAGGACAATGCCGCCACCTGTGGCCACCACCAAGTGATGGTAACTAGAGACTTGTGCTAGGACCTGTTGTTCTAACTTGCGAAAGGCAGGCTCCCCCTCTTGGGCAAAGATCTCGCGAATCGGTCGTTGGCAAAACTCCGTAATCACAGCATCGGTATCCACAAAACCGTAGCCCAAGCGTTGTGCCAGGATGCGACCCGTGGTGGTTTTACCGGCACCCATCATGCCCACAAGATAGATATTGGCTCCCCCAAGGCGTTCTTGCAGTTCCATAGATAACCATTTCTCGACACCGCCAAATCAGCACTTTAACCTAAATATAGAGGTCTGCCCACAATTTCCATGCTCCAGCCCAATCCCTACGTGACCCTACAGGTGGCCGTTACTGCCACCCAAGCCGAGATTAAGGCCGCCTATCGGCGCTTAGTAAAGCAGTATCACCCCGACTACCACCCCAGCGATCGCTCCAGCCACGAGCGAATGGCTGCCATTAACGCCGCCTATGAAATCTTGGGGGATGAGCAGTCTCGGCAAGCCTATGATGCCCAGTACCGTGTCCACCCCAAAGACGCTGGGCTCGATGTTCGGCGTTTCCAAGCTGCCGATCGCGAGCTAGGACAATGGCTGGCACTCACCTACAAGCCCGTGACTCAGATTATTGACGCGGTCTTGCGATCGCTCCCCCCGCAGATTGATGCCCTCGCTGCCGATCCCTTTGATGATGACCTCATGGATCAGTTCCTCACCTACTTGCAGGACTGTCGCCGCGCCCTTACCCGTGCCCGCTATACATTTCAAGCCCAACCCAACCCCGCAGCTGTAGCCAAGGTGGCAGCCCACCTCTATTACTGTTTGAATCAACTGGTGGATGGTCTCGACGAACTAGAGCAATTTAGCCACAGTTACGACGATCGCTATCTGCATACGGGGCAGGAACTCTTTCGCATTGCCCACCGCCTCTTCGCAGAGTGTCGGCTTGTCCGCTAAACTAAAGAGAATCAGCATCCCAGCACGGCAGCCAGATTCAATCCCAGTTATGAAACATACCCTATCGGTTTTGGTGGAAGATGAGGCGGGTGTCCTCACTCGCATTGCCGGTCTATTTGCGCGGCGTGGCTTTAACATCGAGAGCTTGGCGGTAGGACCGGCAGAGCAAATTGGCATCTCCCGTATTACGATGGTGGTGCCTGGAGATGATGCTGTCATTGAGCAGTTGACCAAGCAACTCTACAAGCTGATCAACGTCCTCAAGGTGCAGGATATTACCACAATTCCCTGTGTAGAACGGGAACTGATGCTCCTGAAGGTGAATGCCACCGCCAGTACCCGCTCTGAAATTTTGGAACTGGTGCAAATTTTCCGCGCTAAGGTGGTGGATGTGTCCGACGATTCACTAATCATCGAGGTCTCCGGTGACCCTGGCAAAATGGTTGCCCTAGTACAAATGCTGAATAAATTTGGGATTCGCGAAATTGCCCGCACCGGTAAAATTGCCCTTGTGCGCGAGTCTGGGGTGAATACAGAATACCTGAAGTCCTTGGAAGCACGGGTCTAATTGGCGGTGAAGTATCCCTGGTTAATGCTTGCATTGGGGGCGATCGCCCTCAGCAGTTGTACGGCAACCGAGTCTCCCTCAGCAAACAAGAAGGCATTGCCCCTTGGGGTTGCCCTCGCCCAAACGGGTAATGCGGCTCTCTACGGCCAAGAGCAACTCCAGGGGGTGCGAGTCGCCGCCGAATTTTTTAATCAATCAGGCCAAATCAAGGAGCAGACCCTGCGGCTGGTGATTCAGGATACCGGCAGTGATGAGGCCGGCGCAGTGAATGTTTTTCAAACCTTGATCAATGGCGATCGCGTGATTGGTATTGTCGGCCCTACCCTCTCGCAGCAAGCCTTTAGTGCCGATCCCATTGCCGAGCAAGCGGGGGTACCGGTTGTCGCTCCCTCCAATACAGCCCGTGGCATTCCTGAAATTGGTGCCTTCATTAGTCGCATCTCCGCAGGGGTGGAGGTGGTGGCGCCCACGGCGATTCAAGCGGCCCTTGAGATTAACCCCAACATTCGCCGAGTGGCTGTCTTCTTTGCCCAAGATGATGCCTTTAGTCGGTCAGAAACCGAGATTTTTCAAAAAGCCATTCGTGAGCATCCCCAGCTTGAACTGGTGAGTGTCCAGCAAACCCAAACCACTGATACAAATTTCCAAGCCCAAATCAATGCCACCCTCAGTGTCAAACCGGACTTAATTGTCATCTCTGGCCTAGCGGCGGACGGCGGTAACCTCATTCGTCAACTGCGGGAACTGGGCTACCAAGGGTTAATTTTGGGGGGCAATGGCGTCAATACCGTCAACATCCTCCCTGTCTGTCGTCGTCTCTGTAATGGGGTTCTGGTGGCGCAGGCCTATAATTCCGAAAACCCCGATCCGATGAACGTCAAGTTCCGCAACGCCTTTGAAGCCAAATATGGCCAAGTCCCCTCTCAGTTCAGTGCCCAAGCCTTTACGGCGGTTCAGGTCTTTGCGGACTCCTTAGCGCGCCTTTCCCAAGAAAAGAACGTGTCGGAATTGCCCCTTGCAGATTTGCGTCAGGCCTTGAACCAAGAGATTCTCAAGGGAGTCTATGAAACCCCCCTTGGAGAAATTCGCTTTACACCTGAGGGAGAGGTGCTGCAACGCTTCTTTTACGTCGGTCAGATTGAGATGAGTGATGATGGCCAAAGCGGAAAATTTAGCTTGGTGAAAAAAGTTGAACGACAGCCCTAATGGGCAACCAACTCAGCAGCTTCACGAGGTTTCTTGCTCCGCCAAAGGAGGCGAATTGGGGTACCCCGAAATCCTAGCTGCTGACGAATTTGGCTCTCAATGTAGCGGCGATAGTTATCCTTGAAGAGTTTGGCATCGTTGACAAAAATCGCAAATGTTGGCGGCTGGGTGGCGACTTGGGTAGCGTAGTAGATTTTCCCTTGGCGGCCTTGGCGAGTGGCGGGGGGAGTATGCCAGCGTAGGGCTTCTTGAATGACTTCATTCACCACTGCTGTACTGACGCGGCGACGGTGTTGTTCAACCGCCGCATCCACCGCCGCAAAAATTTTGTCAAGGCGTTGACCCGTATGGGCACTGACAAAAAGGGCATCTGCCCACTCCAGAAAATGCAACCGCTGATATAGGCGATCGCGATAAGCGTTAATGGTATAGGTATCTTTGTCGGGGACGGCATCCCACTTGTTCACAATCAGCACACAGGCCCGCCCCTGATCGGCGATGTGCCCTGCCAAGCGTTGATCCTGTTCGGTAATGTCTTCAAGGGCATCCAACACCAACAGCACCACGTCGGAGCGGTGAATGGCCTTAAAGGCACGATGGACACTAAACATCTCGGGCCCATAGGCCACATGAGTCCGTTTCCGAATACCAGCGGTATCAATGAAGCGGTACTGGGTGCCCTCGTGTTCAATCACTGTGTCAATGGCGTCGCGGGTGGTACCTGAAATCGGACTGACAATGGCGCGATCGCTCCCAATTAGGGCATTGAGCAAGCTAGATTTACCCACATTGGGACGCCCTGCAATGGCCACCTGAATCTCCGGCGCCTCGGGAAGCGTTTCCCCCGATGGCAAGTAGGTAATCAATTGATCCAGCAACTCCCCCGTACCGCTGCCGTGGATACTAGAAATCGGGTAGGGTTCTCCCAGCCCCAGGGACCAAAACTCCGCCGCCTGTACTTGACCCATTTGGCGCGACTCGCATTTATTCACCGCCACTAAAACGGGTACAGGAAGCTGGCGCAACCACGCCGCAATCTCATAGTCGAGTGCCGTAGGCCCTGCTTGACCATCTACCACAAAAATCGCTGCCGTGGCCTCCTGCAGGGCAAGCTCTGCCTGCTGACGAATCAGGGGCAAAAAGTCACTATCATCATCAAACACTAAGCCCCCGGTATCCACGACCAAAAATTCCCGATCTTGCCAAAAAGCCGGTCGGTAGGTGCGATCGCGAGTTACTCCCGGCTCATCGTGGACAATGGCATCCCGTTCGCCGGCTAGGCGGTTCACAAAGGTTGATTTGCCCACATTGGGGCGGCCAACGACAGCAACAATCGGCAAAGCCATAGTCAGGAGTGGTCTTCGCAAATCGTGTTTTGGGCAATGCCCTAGAGTTCAAGCTGGCTGCCCCGCTTGTATTGTTGGTAGGCAGCAAAGAATAGCCCTGCCAACGTCACTGGAATCAGCCCTAAAACAATCCCACATAGTAAAGGTTCAATCATCGCTCGATCGGAACTCAACCATCACTTCATTCCCCACGATACACTATTTGATAATTGTTTTGATAAGTGTTGCATCGGCAGTTTCCTCTTCAAAGAATCGTCACCGCGGGTGAGAATCTTCATGTTTCGCTTTCCTTTGCTCTCCCTCCTTCAGCTTCTTTTGCCGACAACCGCAGCAATAGCTGCTCTTTTGACACCACTTTACTTTAGCGAACGGCAGGCGCTTCTCAAGGAGCTTCGAGTAGAACAAGAAAGTAAACTAGAGAATATTAACTTGATGCTGGCGAATACCTTCGGCGATACTGTAAATGATCTCAAGGTGTTGGCCAGCCTTCATCTCTGGCACGAGTTAGTTGATAGCACCGCTAGGGAACAGAGGGAGGACATAGATCAAGAAGCACAGGACACAGTAGAGCAGTGGCATCACTTTAAGAAGTATTACGATCTCCTTTATGTGCTGGATAGCAGGGGCAGAATCCGTTTTCAGTGGAGGGCAATGCCCCAGATTACCCCCCGCTCTTCGCTGCAAGCCACTCCCCCCTACTGGCCTCTCCTTCGGGAATTAGCTCCTGATCAAGTGTTTGTCTCCCCTGTGGACATTATAGAGACCGAAAGCCTGCGTTTTCCGTTGCCGGTGGTGTATGTGGGGGTACCTCTGTACCACCAGTCCACACGCAAGGGAGTGCTCCTTCTCCGTTACCAAGTCAACCATCTTTTCGAGGCGCTGCTTGGGATATGTAACACCCAAGGAGGGTTGTGCCTGCTCGCAAACAATCAGGGCTATTGGCTTCTTGGGGAAGATATTCGCGAGCAGTGGGGATTTCATTTTCCTGAGCGACGGCAGTTCACTGTCCGCCAGCAGTACCCCCTCCTGTGGCAGCAAATGCAACATCAGTCGAGGGGCAGCCTGTTTAGCGCCGATGGCTTATTTGTCTATCAAAGTTTTTCTCCGTTGAAGGAGGACTCTGTCTCTGCTGAGAGCGCAGCGCATTCATCTCGCCTCCAAAGTAACATTCGTTGGTGGTTGATTGGATTCGTACCCAACAGCTCCATAGAGTTATACCTGGAGCGCTTAAATCGCGACTTCTTGCTCTCCTTTACTGCACTCTGTCTCTTGGCCGCCGTAGCTGTCCTACTCATAGCCCGCGATCGCCAACGCAAACGGAGCTTACAGAAGCTACTGGAAACCAGTAACGCCCGCTTTCGCAGTGTCAGTGAAATGGCACCTGTGGGGATTTTTACCCTGGATGCCCAAGGACAACCCACGTTTCTTAACCAGAGGCTACTGCAACTGTTGCAGGTTCACAGCCTAGAGGAAGCTCAACAGCGGTGGATAGAACGTCTCCATCCTGAGGATCGCGATCGCGTCTTGAAAGCCTGGGCAACATGCCAGCAGCAAAGAGTACCTTTCCATGAGAAATTTCGAATTGTCCATCACGATAGCAGCAGTCACTGGATTAACGCCCGCATCATTCCCCTCCAGCAAAGCAGCGCCACAGATAGTTTTGTCGGTACCTGGGAAGATATCTCCCAAATGATGGAGCAGCAAAAGCTCCTAGAAACAGCGCGCCAAGCTGCCGAGGAAGCCAGCCGTGCCAAGAGCGAGTTTTTGGCCACCATGAGCCATGAAATTCGCACCCCCATGAACGCCATCATTGGTCTGACCGGACTGCTGCTCGACACCCCCCTCAATCCCCAACAACAGGAGTTTGTCAATACCATTCGCCTCAGTGGGGATGCTCTGCTGGCGGTAATCAACGATATTCTCGATTTCTCGAAAATTGAGTCGGGTCAGTTGGAGCTGGAGAGCTATCCCTTTAATCTGTGCACTTGCGTTGAAGAAGTCCTCGATCTATTGGCAAGTCGTGCCGCCGAACGTGAGGTGGAACTTGCTGCCGACATTGATGCAGGGGTGCCCTGCACTGTCATTGGCGATATGGGACGGCTGCGACAGGTACTTGTCAATCTCATCGGCAATGCCATCAAGTTTACCCAAAAAGGCAATGTCACACTCTACGTGAAGGCAATGCCAACACCGATGAGTCAGTATGAATTTATGCCCTCATATTACTCCTACTTATTTGCCATTCAGGATACAGGGATCGGTATTTCTCCAGCCGGCATGAATCGCCTTTTCAAGCCCTTTAGCCAAGTGGATGCCTCCACCACTCGTCAGTATGGCGGCACTGGACTAGGTTTAGTCATCTGCCAACGCCTTGTGGAGCGGATGGGGGGGCAAATTTGGGTAGAAAGCAAAAAGGCGGAAGAACCCCTCACCGTAGGCGGAACACCCCCGGCGGCCTATGAGTCAATTCCAATACCCGAGAGCGGATCAGTTTTTTACTTTACGGTGCGGTTTTTGCTCAATCCGAAGTCGGCACCAGAGGCAGTTGATGACACTTGCCACCTTGCAAACCGCCGCGTTCTTATTGTCGACGATAATGCGACCAATCGCCAAATTCTAGCGCTACAAACCAAAAAATGGAACATGCACCCCCTGGTGGCCGATAGTGGGGCCAGTGCCCTTACGCTTCTCCAACAACAAGGGGTACCGGATGTAGCTATTCTAGACCTACAGATGCCTGAGATGGATGGGCTTGCCCTCGCTCGCCAAATTCGCACAGCCTACGGTCAATTGCCCCTGATCCTTCTCACTTCCTTGGGAAATACCCTCACGGAGTCAGAGAAGACTCTATTCTCTAGCCTGATCAGCAAGCCCGTGAAACAATCGACACTGTACAATGCCCTGAATAATTTATTTTGCGAAAAGCAGAAAGCCGTATCCTCCAAACCAGCCACAGCGCCATCCTTTGAACAGCTAAAAACCGAATTACCGCCCCTGCGCATTCTGGTGGCTGAAGATAACAAGGTCAACCAGATGGTGGCGTTGCGGATTTTGGAAAAGTTGGGCTATCGCGGTGATATTGCGGCCAACGGCTTGGAGGTCCTGGATGCGGTGCAGCGGCAGCCCTACGATGTAATCTTGATGGATATGCAAATGCCGGAGATGGATGGCATTACGGCTACCCGAGAAGTGACTCAACTGTTTCAAGGGCTCAAGAAACCCCGTCCGCGAATTATTGCCATGACCGCCAATGCCATGGAGAGCGATCGCCAGCTTTGTCTCGATGCAGGCATGGACGATTATGTGAGCAAGCCTATTCACCTTGAGGAATTGGTGCGTGCCCTTCGCCAGTGTCAGCCCCTTCAGACCCCAACAACTTAACATCTAGCGATACACTAAAAAAGATAGACTCAGAGGGTTGTCGCCTCCAGCAAAAATAAATAATGATCTATGGTTACTCCTGAACAACTGACCACCTTAATTCAATCCAGCTTGCCCGATGCCTTTGTTCAAGTACAGGATTTGACGGGGGGTGGCGATCATTACGAAGCGGTAGTGGTCTCCGCCGCCTTTGAGGGCAAGGGACTGGTGCAGCAGCACCAATTGGTCTATAGCAGCCTCAAGGATCTCATGGCCAGCAATGAACTCCACGCCCTTGCCCTGAAGACCTATACTCCCCAACAATGGGCACAACGTCAGTGATTTAGAATGCAATTTTGTAACTTGTCAACTTAAGAGGGAAAGCGAACGATGACACCCGAACTCCATGCCAAAATTGATAACCTTGTCAAGAGCAACAAGATCATTGTTTTCATGAAGGGGAGCAAGCTGATGCCCCAATGCGGTTTTTCTAACAATGCGGTGCAAATTTTGAATGCCCTCGGCGTCCCCTATGAAACAGTGGATGTCCTTGAGGATTTTGAGATTCGTCAAGGGATTAAGGAGTATTCCAACTGGCCAACGATTCCCCAAGTGTTTATCAACGGCGAGTTTATTGGTGGCTCCGATATTCTCATTGAGCTATACCAAAGTGGTGAATTGCAACAACTGGTTGAGGTGGCTTTAGCTTCATAACTTTTTCTGCCATTCACTGACGCTCAAAAAAATCCCCCATTGCTGGGGGATCGTCATCATTTGTTCAACAACCTTGACTGTTCGGCCTCAAAGGGGCGGATTAGGCAAGGCTCACTTTGACGACGCGGTTTTTCTCTTCTTCCGCTTTCGGCAGGGTCAGGCGCAGGATACCATCTTTGTATTCGGCTTTGACATCGGTGTTTTGAATCCGAACTGGCAGAGGAATGACCCGTTGGAATTTGCCATAGCGGAATTCTGTACGTTTCATGCCCTCTGTTTCAGTTTTGGTTTCAGATTTGCGTTCGCCACTAATGGAAACCGCTTCAGCTGTAACTTGAACGTCAATGTCTTTGGGATCCATCCCCGGAAGCTCTACTTTCAAGAAAAGGGCTTCAGGGGTTTCTTCCAGTTCTGCGGCGGGCAGAAAACTAAGATCACTGCGCCGCTCCGTCAAGGGAATCAATTCATCGAATAGACGGTTCATTTGGCGTTGAATTGCATCAATTTCGCGGAACGGTTCCCAACGAACGAGTGCCATACGCTTATCCTCCTGTACTCCTTAAGGCTTTAGATTGCCCACGGGATGGTTGACAGAGAGAACAGCACCAACAACCAAATTTGCTTGTACTGCTTTTGCTGGTGACTTGGGCTGATTCCCTCTGGCTACCTTCACTATAGAGCATGGAAGTCTTGATACAAGTGGGGTTTAACGATCTCTCCCAGTTCCTATTTCCGAACCCGGGGTGCTGAAAATTACTCTGGAGAGGAAATTAAGAAAACATTAAAATTTGTTAGAAAGAAGGTTATCAACTGAGAGTCCTTGCAGGACGGCTTGGGCGTTGGCGATCGCCAGCGTCCCCCGCAGAAAACCTATATTTGCCCCCGGACACAGATAACTTAAGCACTTCTGCCGACAGAAGGCTTTTAATGCTTCAACGCTGCGCAGTTGACGGGGCCAGTGGAAGGTGGTAGCCGTTTTAATCGGTGCGAGTTCTCCCGTAGGGGTAGGGAGTAGGTGACGACCTGTAAAGAGAACGCCCCCTTGGCAAGACCAATAGACACAGGCGCTGCCGGGGGAGTGACCAGGTGTCCAGAGAATTTCGAGGGTTTCACCGATAGCTAGATGGTGGTTAAACGGGGTTACCGTCACTTGGGGCAGCAGATACGCCTCCTGCTCATGGATGATCACTTCGCAGTTGAAGGTGTGCTGAATTTCCCTGACGCGGGCGATCGCCCCGCGATGGGTAAGGATAAGGCGCTGAACGCCCCCCTGGGCCCTGAGCCAATCCTGAGTTGTGTCTGTCCAAAAGGGCGCATCAATAAGGGTATTGCCATCATTTTCTACAATGAGATAAGCAGTACCTCCCAGTGTCTCGCGGTTGGGTGGAAACCCATAGACCCTCGGTAATACAAGGCGGGGCAGTTTCTGTTGTTGAGCCACAGGTATCCAAATCATGACATGGATTTCCCTTATTGTATTGGGTTTAATCTTGGTCTTTATTGTCCGCCAGAGTGCTGCCCGTGTCAGTCAAACCCCTTGGTGGCTCCTGTGGCTAGTGCTGATGTTGCCGGCCTTTTTTATTGCAGGTTGGCTGCTGCTGTTGGGGAATACACCTGTACCTTCGGGATGGCTGATCCTGATCTTTGTCACCAGTTCGGTGCTCTACCTTGTGCTCTTGCGCCGAGGCCAGTCCTTCTTACCGGCTGCGCCACCCACACCCCCGCCACCACCACTGACGGACAATGGCAAGCTCCTCAATCAGGAGGAAGAAACGCAATTGCAGAGCTGTTTCCCTTGGGGAATGTACTATCTGCAGCAAATTGAGTATCGTCCACAGGCGGTGATCTGCCGTGGGCAAATGCGCGGTGATGCCAACCAAGTCTATGAAACAGTGGAGCGCAATATTGCCCAACGCTTTGGCGATCGCTTTCTGGTCATGTTTCAAATGGGTTTGAGTAATAAGCCTTTTTTTGCCCTGATTCCCCGCGATCGCCTGCCCCAGCCCCAACAGCTTTTTCGTCCTGGTCTCAGCCTTGGCCTTCTGGCCTTAACCTTTCTCACCACCACCGTTGCTGGCTTGGCACTTGTGGCGCCTGATCTGACAGCGGCGGAACTGCGGCTCAATCCCAGTTTGCTCTGGCAGGGGTTGCCCTACAGCCTGAGTCTGCTGTTGATTTTGGGCATCCATGAACTGGGACACTTTGCCACTGCATGGTATTACGGCGTGAAGGCAACGCTGCCCTACTTTATTCCTCTGCCCTTTGCCATGGGCACACTGGGGGCCTTTATCCAGATGAGATCGCCTGTTCCCCATCGCCGTGCCCTCTTCGACATTAGTATTGCGGGTCCTATTGCTGGGTTGATCGTGACGCTACCAATTCTAGTTTGGGGGTTACAGCAGTCCGAGGTGGTGCAACTGCCTGCCAATGCTTCGGAGCAGTCCCTCAATCCCCAAGTGTTGAGTCCACGTATTTCGATTCTCTTGGCCCTGATTGCTAAAGCCATTTTTGGCGCCACCCTCAAGAGTAACAGTGCGCTACACCTGCATCCGATGGCAGTGGCGGGGGTGCTGGGTTTGGTAGTGACGGCTTTGAACCTGATGCCTGTGGGTCAATTGGATGGAGGTCACATTGTTCATGCAATCTACGGCCATCGAACGGGGGCAGTCATTGGCCAAGTTAGCCGTTTACTGGTGCTGATTCTCTCGTTTATTCAACCGTGGCTCTTTGTTTGGGCACTGATCCTGTTCTTTATGCCCGCTTTTGATGAACCTGCCCTCAATGATGTCAGTGAATTGGACAACTGGCGCGATGCCCTTGGCCTGATGGCACTGGTGTTGCTATTGCTCATTATTTTCCCGGTGCCAGCGCCCCTTGCAGCGCTGCTACTGCCGACACACCCAATGCCATAGGGGATGACGTTGCCCCTGCTGACGAATGCGCAAGACTTGTTTTTCTAGACGTTGCTGCCACCGCGGGGATCTGCCCCAGAAAATGTTGCGGGTCTGCCAGTACAGAACGCTCAGGGTCGTGCCAATACACAGGGCCAAACCGATCGCCGGCAGCCGATTGAAAAGAATGCCATAGCGCAGCGCTGCCCACGTAAAATGCTCACGCATGAGGCTCATTTCATAACGGAAGCCCCAAAGACTCCATGTGCCGACACTCAGCCAAAGAAAGAGCACCACACTCCAGCGCATGACAACGGTCAAGCGATGCAGGCGATCCACCTGCTGCCGAAATTCTGATTCAAGGCCTTGGGGCATTCGCGATCGCTCCCTGGGGGGCATCTATCCTCCTTATCGTATTTTCTGGCTATTTTTTCATTTTCACCTGGGGATTGAGGTGGGTCGGGGGGGTGGCTACAGGATGTCTCTCTATGATGCTTTGTGGCACACTGTGGGGAAAGACTGCCAAGCCATGAGGAACCTCTAATGCCACGTGTGAGCTTACTGCGAGCAACCTCCTATGACCTTGACCATCTCAGTGCCTCCCTTGAGGAACTCCTAGCGCCCTTGGGGGGAATGGCGGCAATTGTTCAACCGGGCGATCGCGTGCTCCTCAAGCCCAACTTACTCACGGGGGCACGGCCAAAGCAGGAATGTGTTACCCGTCCTGAACTGGTCTATTGCGTCGCCAAAATGGTGCAAGCCGCCGGTGGCAGACCTTTTCTAGGGGATGGACCCGCCTTTGGCTCCGCATTGGGGGTCGCCCGCAGCAATGGCTACCTGCCCTATATTCAAGAATTAAATTTGCCCGTCATTGAATTCCATGGCGATCGCTACGCCACCGACAATCCCGAATTTGCTCACCTGCGCCTAAGCAAAGAAGCGATGGCCGCCGATGTCGTCATTAACCTGCCCAAGGTCAAATCCCACGTGCAACTGACCCTCACCCTCGGGGTGAAGAATCTCTTTGGCTGTGTCCCGGGCAAAATGAAGGCATGGTGGCACATGGAAGCGGGTAAGGATGCCGATCGCTTTGGCCGTATGCTCGTGGAAACGGCGCGGGCGATCGCCCCCGACCTCACAATTATGGATGGCATTATTGGCCATGAAGGGAATGGCCCCAGTGGTGGAACGCCACGACCACTGCATGTTTTGGGTGCCAGTCGCGACGTTTTTGCCCTCGATCGCGCCTTTGTGGCTATCCTGAATGTTGACCCTGAGCGCATTCCCACCCAACGCGCTGCCACCGCCCTCGGCTACAACTACGAACTTAGTGAGATTGAGTTTCCCTTGGCACAGCCCCACGAATTAACAATTCGCGATTGGCAACTGCCGCAGCAAATGATGCCCATTGACTTTGGCGCCCCCCGCGTTCTCAAATCCACATTCAAACATCTCTATATTCGCTGGATCAAAGAACCCCTAACTGCCTATAGCCAAAAGGCCTAAGTTCTCAGGGGGAACGCCCTTTGATAAGCTAAGGGAATGCAGTTGGGGAGAAGCGTCCTTGAGCTTTGACTACGATCTCATCATTATTGGTGCTGGTGTCGGGGGGCATGGGGCTGCTCTCCATGCCGTCAGTGTTGGACTAAAAACAGCAATAGTGGAAGCAGCAGACATGGGGGGCACCTGCGTCAATCGCGGTTGCATTCCCTCAAAGGCACTCCTGGCGGCAGCCGGACGGGTACGGGAACTACGCCAAGCCAGCCACTGGCAAGCCTTGGGGATTCAACTGGGGCAGGTAAATGTGGATCGCGCCGGCGTCGCTGCCCATGCCGCCAACTTAGTTCAAAAGATCCGCAGTGATCTCACCAATAGTCTCAAGCGTCTCGGTGTGGATACGCTCATTGGCCGAGGGAAAGTAGCCGGTTCCCAAAAAGTGAGCATCACCACGCCCACAGGGGAAAAAATCGTAACCGCCAAGGACATTATCATTGCTACGGGATCAGTGCCTTGGGTGCCCCCCGGTGTGGAGGTAGATGGTAAGACGGTTTATACCAGTGACGATGCCATTAAGCTGGATTGGTTGCCGCAGTGGGTGGCCATTATTGGCAGCGGCTACATTGGTCTAGAATTTGCCGATATTTACACGGCCCTCGGCAGCGAAGTGACAATGATTGAGGCCCTAGATCAACTGATGCCCACCTTTGATCCAGATATTGCCAAACAGGCACAGCGGATTTTGATTGCGGCGCGCGATATTGAAACCTACAGCGGCACCCTAGCCAAGCGTGTCATCCCCGGTAGCCCGGTGGTTATTGAACTCGCAGATGCGAAAACACAAGAAGTCGTGGATGTCCTCGAAGTGGATGCCTGCCTTGTGGCCACCGGTCGCATTCCCGCTACCCAAGACATTGGCCTAGAGAGTGTGGGTGTGACCACCGATAAGCGTGGCTTTATCCCCGTCAATGAGTATTTGGCAGTAACGAAAAAAGGGAAACCCGTCCCCCATTTGTGGGCGATCGGTGATGCCACGGGGAAAATGATGCTGGCCCACGCCGCTTCGGCACAGGGGATTGCCGTTGTTGAAACAATTGTCGGACGGCCTCGCCAAGTGGACTATCGCAGTATTCCTGCGGCGGCCTTTACCCACCCAGAAATGAGCTTTGTCGGCTTGACGGAACCCCAAGCCCGTGAGCTAGGGGAAAAAGAAGGCTTTGAGGTGCAGGTGGCACGCACCTACTTCAAGGGCAACTCCAAGGCCCTGGCGGAAACCGAAACCGATGGCCTAGCCAAGGTGATCTTCCGCGCTGATACTGGCGAGCTACTGGGGGCGCATATCTTTGGTCTCCATGCCTCGGATTTAATTCAAGAGGCGGCTAATGCCATTCGCGATCGCCAGACGGTGAGCCACTTGGCCTTCAATGTCCACACTCATCCCACCCTCTCGGAGGTACTTGACGAAGCCTTCAAGCGTGCCCACGAGATGGTGACCCACCGCTGAACTTGCTACGATAAAGTTTGGAGTCTTTTAGGAGTGGGTGATGACACAGGCCACACAACCCGCTAGGGGAATCATGATGACCGAAGCTGCCCTCAAGCATGTGCTTGAGCTCCGCGATAAACACGGTAAAGACCTGTGTTTGCGGGTGGGCGTCAAGGGGGGTGGCTGCTCAGGGATGTCCTACACGATGGACTTTGAAGACCCCGCCAATATTCGTGCCGATGATGAAGTCTTTGACTATGATGGCTTCAAGGTGGTCTCCGATCCCAAGAGTATGCTCTACATCTATGGCTTGGTGTTGGACTACAGCAACGCCCTTATTGGTGGTGGCTTTAAGTTTATGAATCCCAATGCCACCCAAACCTGTGGCTGTGGTACCTCATTTTCTGCCTAAGGAGTCCTGCCCTTGACCCCATCTCAGTTTGTGAGCGACGTTGAACGTCAATTTGAGGCAGCGATCGCCCGCTACAAAGAAGGAGCACCTGCCTCAGAGTTAATTCCCACTTTCAAAGAGATTTGCCAGCGTGCTCAAAAAAGTAGCGCCGCTTGGACGTGCTTGGCGTGGCTCTACCTTCTGGATGACAAGCCCCAATCTGCCCTAAAGGCTGCCCAAAAAGCGGTCAAGCTCAACCCCGAAGACCCGCAAGCGCGCATTAACCTGGCGGTGGCAATGCTAGAAACCGGACAAAAGGGCGTTCGTCCCCACATTGAATTGGCGCAAACCGTTGTTGCCGCTGTGGCTGAGCTGCGCCAAGAGGTCATCGATAACTTTGCCGACGGCCTGAAGCGCAAACCCGATTGGGAGAGCCTTGCCCGTGTCAAACAATGGGTACTGGGGGGGTAATCATGGTACGGCTGCGGGATATGATCAACTGGCTGTTGGTCGCCGATACCTTCTTTGTGCTGGCCAGTTTTGGCTGGTTTGTGATTGCCCTGGCTGGTCGGTCCTTTGAGCTTCCCTTGGGGTTTGATCTCTGGCTGCGTCTATGGCAACCCCTCTTTATGCCCGCCATTGGTCTACTGATGGCGGCGGCACTGATTAGCGGTGTCCGCAGCTATGTGCAAAACCGCTGGCTGCTGCGCTCTGTCGGCAGTGACTTGCGATCGCGGGATTGATCCTTAAACCTGTTCTGCTTCCACATCTACTGTTGTGGTGATGTTGGGCGATCGCCGGCTTTTAATGCGCTCCACCAACAATTGCGTTAGCTCACTGGCAAGGATGACCAGAACCGTGACATCATCCAGCTGGCCAACGATCGGCACTAAATCTGGGGAAATATCCAGAGGACTCAGCAAATAGATCAAGCTCGCGGCAATGATGAACCAGCGATACTTAGGATGCCGCAACAGCTTCCGATACCAGTTGTAGAAGCCGCTCATGGAGTATCAACCTTGAATCCTGCCCCTATTCTGGCATAGGGACGCAATTGCCCTAGGTCGGGAAAACCGTCCTTAGTTAATCAAAGTTAATCAAAGTAAAAGAGCGTGACCACCTTGTGCTGCTCTTCCGCTAGTTCACAGGTTTGCAGTAGTGTGTGGCTATCGTGGAAAGCAAAGCAAATCAGTTGCTGACAGCGGGAAATAATCTCCTGATTGCAGAGGGAGCTGGCTTCTGCAAGGGGGAGGTGATCATTTTCAGGTTTCTCCACCAAGTGCATCACCTTATCCAGCTGTTGGCGGGATTCCCGAGGCTGGCGTTCTAGACTTTGGGGCAAGATCACCGTCAACAAATTGGGGTCTGCCCGCATTGCCCCCCGAATCGCCGCCGCATTGGTTCCAACCGCACCTGAGGTCATCAGGCGATTCCCAGCCAGCACAAGGGCATAGCTCATCATTTCAATAAGGTGCTGATGGGTAATGGGGACATGACGCGAGCCAAGGAGCGCAATCCGTTTAGGGCCAGAGTCTTGGATTGTCGCTAATTCCTGCAAGAACTCATCAATTTGGGGGGAATCAATGCCCGGAAGATTTGTCGCCTGCGTCAAGAGCGTCTCTCATGTGCTACGGAACGACGCTATTTTAGCATCTTGATCGCCATTTCTAGTAGGGGGCAATTAGTTTACCAACTGCCCTCGGCACCACCGCCAGAGGAGCGCCCACCTTCATCACTACTACTCGAGGAACTGTCACTCCCTCATAGCTGGAGTAAGTGTCATCGCTGGTGTAAGTGTGGTAGCGATCATCGTCATCATTGTGATAGGAGGAGCGAGAGCGATCGCCTGATTGCACAGAGTTGAACGCGAAAATTTTGAAAAAAAGCCTTAAGCTTAAGATCGGATAAAGAAAGCAGAAAGTTCCAATAAACAGCAGCAGAAGGGGAACAGAAAAAAACTTAAGAAAACTGGACAGGTCAATTGCCGGAACACCGCTAGCGGCATTTGTTAGCCCGTCGGTCTGCAATGTATTGAGTAAGGCGCCCACACCTTTGATGATTCCCTGCGCCAATTGGCCACGACGAAAATCCGGCAGCATGTAGTTGTCAATCACTGCTTGTATACGGGAATTCCAATCCCTGCCGTAGGCACTGCCCAATTGAATGCGCACTTTGCGATCGCCCGGAGCCACTAAGAGCATCACACCATCGTTGCGCCAACGGCTACCCACCCCTCGATGATTAAACAACTCCATCGCAAACGCCTCGAAACTGGCGTGTTGGTTGCTGTGCTCCCGATAGGAATTAATAGTGACTAGAAGTACCTGTTGATTGGTGCGCTGATGAAAGGTCTGAAGTTGCGAACGCACCTGCTCTCGCTGGGAGTCATCTAAAACCTGCGCCAGATCGTTAACATAGGTATCCGGCAAGGCCGGGAAATTCACGTAGGCCTGGACAGGGGATGGAGCAAAGCTGACAATCAGACCGCTGACCAGAGAAAGCAGCAAAAAAAGAAGGGGCTTTTGCCGACGCAGAGTTATCATCTTTTTGAGAGGAATACTTCTTAGATGAGAGTTTAGCAGTGGAGCTTTTCTCGTCAAAAATTTTAAAAAAACTCACAAAATGCCCCTCTTGATGAGTAATTTATAATTAACTTTAGTTTAAAAAAGATTAATTGTTTTTGATAGATTTCTGAGGCAGGCACTTGCCTCAAAGCATTAGAGAAATTGACAGGGCTTACGAATGGCCTGTGCCAATAGCTGCCGATACTTGCTAGCGCTGACAACATCTGCCCCAAAGCGCTCAAGATGAGGATTTTGCAGTTGAGCATCAAACAGTAAAAAGCCCCGCTGCCGCAGATGTTCCACCAGTTTTACCATCGCCACTTTTGAGCCGTCGGGGATGCGATAGAACATGGACTCGCCAATAAATGCACCGCCAATAACAATACCGAGAATACCCCCTGCGAGTTCATTCCCCTGCCACGTTTCAAAACTCACCGCCCAACCCGTGGCGTAAAGCAGATGGTACACTTCCTTGAGACGGGGCGTCATCCATGTTATCGGGCGATTGGCGCACCCCTCAACCACAGCACGAAAATCTCGGTTAATCGCCACTTGAAAGCGATTTTGATTGAGCACCCGTCGCAGTGAGGTGGGATAGCGAAACCGCTCATCCAAGGGAATTAGGGCTCGTTGGCGGCTGGTGTACCACCCCAGGTGATTGTTCCTCCCCATGAGAAAGTAGCCCTTGGCATAGCCATCATCAATAAAGGTATTGCGTACCCAGTCCGCCTTAGAAATCTCCATACTGATAATCTAAACAATAGACACTTCGCATTAGCTCTAGTGTTGCCTATGCTACTCTTATCCTCGGCTGTCATGACCACGATTAGCCGCTACTGGCGCTGGTCTGTAGCACTGCTATTGGCCATCCTGTGGATTTTGCTCACCCCCACAGGAGCGATCGCCGAAGATTATACGAAAGAAGCCCTGATCAATATGGACTTTTCCGGACGGGATCTGCGGGGGTCGGAATTCACCAAAGCGAATCTCTTCCACAGCAACCTCAGCCACACCAATCTCCAGGGGGTGAGCTTCTTTGGTGCCAACATGGAAACAGCTAACCTCGAAGGTGCTGATCTGCGCTACGCTACATTGGACACGGCGCGGCTGACTAAGGCCAACCTCACCAATGCCATTCTTGAGGGCGCCTTTGCCTTTAATACCAACTTTGACGATGCCATTATCACCGGTGCTGACTTTACCGATGTAGAACTGCGGGAAGACGCCCAACGCAAACTCTGCAAGGTTGCCAGTGGCACCAATCCCGTAACGGGGCGCAAAACATGGGAAACGCTCCACTGTGAAGACTTTGCCCCTTAATCCGTCTTCGTTTGCTCAAGGGAGAATGATCCCCAAGGGCGATCGCCTCTGTCGGGAATTCTGATAAAGTATTACAAAAGTTAAGATTTATGACTAGAGTTTTTCATGAACGTTTTTATTGTTGGCGGTACGGGTACCCTAGGGCGGCAAATTGTGCGCCGTGCCCTCGATGAAGGACATCATGTGTATTGTTTTGTCCGCAGTCCAGCCAAAGCCACGTTTCTGCGGGAGTGGGGCGCCACGATTCTTCAGGGAAACCTCTGTGCCGCCGACAGTATTCTTGAAGCACTGAAGTACGCCAAACCCTCAGTAGTCATTGATGCCTCTGCCACTCGTCCCACCGATACGCTGACCATTGCAGCAGTGGACTGGCAAGGCAAAGTCAACTTGATTCAGGCTGCCCAAGCCGCTGATATTGAACACCTGATCTTTTTCTCAATTATGAGGGCGCAGGATTATCCCCAGGTGCCGCTGATGCAAATCAAACACTGTACCGAAGACTTCTTGCGCGAATCGGGGCTAAACTACACGATTCTGCGTCCCTGCGGTTTCTTTCAGGGCTTAATTGGCCAATATGCGATCCCGATTCTGGAAAATCAATCCATTTGGGTTTTGGGAGAGTCCACCGCCATTGCCTACATGGATACTCAGGACGTGGCCAAATTTGCAGTGCGCGCCATTGATCGGCCTGCCACCTATGGCAAAACCTTTGACTTGGCGGGCACCCGCGCTTGGACAGCGGATGAAATTATTAAGCTGTGTGAACACCTCTCAGGACAGCAGGCAAAAATTACCCGCTTGCCCATTGGCGTCTTGCGAGCGGCACGGCAGGCCACCCAGTGGTTTCAGTGGACGTGGAACATTAGCGATCGCTTAGCCTTTACGGAAGTGATTGCCAGTGGTCAAGTTTTCGATGCCCCGATGGAGGACGTCTATCGCACCTTTGATCTCGATCCCAAGGAAACCCTGACCCTTGAGGACTATTTACAGGACTATTTCACCCGAATTCTGCGTAAACTCAAAGAATTGGATTACGAAAAAGCCAAACAGAAAAAATCTGGACGCAAAAAACGCAGTCCCTTTAAGTCCACCCCCTAGGAGTTGCTGTGAAGGCGGGGATCATCTACAACGAAGGCAAACCCCTCGCAGTCGAGTTGGCTGCCCATGTCCGCCGAATTTTAGAACTTCAGGGCTGGGAAGTACAGATGGCTACGGGAATTGGTGGCATTCTTGGCTATTCCCGTCCCGATAGTCCCGTCTGCCATACCCCTATTGATCAACTGGTGCCCCCCGGCTTTGATGCTTCCATGGCCTTTGCGGTTGTTCTTGGCGGCGATGGCACTGTGCTTTCTGCCTTTCGGCAGTTGGCTCCCTGCGAGATTCCCCTGCTCACCATCAACACTGGACACTTGGGTTTTCTCACCGAAGGCTACGTGGCCGATCTAGAACCGGCCCTGGATCAAGTGCTACGCGGCGACTACACGATTGAAGATCGCACAATGCTCACGGTTCAAGTCCTGCGGGATCAAACCGTCATTTGGGAAGCCCTCTCCCTCAATGAAATGGTGATCCACAAAGAACCCCTGACGGGAATGTGCCACTTTGAAGTGGATGTGGGTGCCCATGCCCGCGTTGATATTGCTGCCGATGGTCTGATTCTCTCTACCCCCACGGGTTCTACGGCCTATGCCCTCTCGGCAGGGGGTCCCGTGATTACCCCCGGCGTGGCAGCTTTGCAATTAGTGCCCATTTGTCCGCACTCTTTAGCCTCCCGTGCCCTTGTCTTTTCCAACAGCGAACCGGTGTGGATCTATCCAGCGAACCCCTTCAAGCATCTGATTCTTGTGGTGGATGGCAATGCAGGTTGCTACATTCAGCCAGAGGATCAGGTTTTTGTGCAACGTGCCCCCTACCGTGCCCGCTTTATTCGCCTGCGGGCGCCAGAATTCTTCCATGTGCTGCAACAAAAACTGGGCTGGGGACTGCCCCATGTGGCCAAGCCACGCGCCAGGAATAGTACAGATTCATAGGGCAAATGGTCTTGAAGGAACCCCCAGCTGAACGGATTCAACAACTGCGGCGCCTGCTTCAGCGTGCGAGCTACGCCTACTACGCCCTGGATCAGCCGATCATGGAAGATGAGGTCTATGACCAACTCTATCGGGAGCTTCAGGAACTAGAGGCCGCTCATCCCGAGTACATTACCCCCGACAGTCCTACCCAACGGATCGGTGAAGCGCCTGTCAGTCAATTCGAGAGTGTCAGCCATCGCATTCCCCTCTATAGCCTTGAAAATGCCTTTACCTTTGCCGATATGGTGGCGTGGCAGGAACGCTGGCAGCGCTATTGGCGCACCCTACGGCAAGAGGAACCACTCCCCTCAGCCGAATATGTCTGCGAACTCAAAATGGATGGTGTGGCTCTTGCCTTAAGCTATGAAAACGGTTTACTTGTGCGGGGAGCAACGCGGGGCGATGGCCAACGCGGTGAGGATATTACCAGCAATGTGCGCACAATTCGCACCATTCCCCTGCGATTAGCCCTTGAAAATCCACCCCCTGTCGTTGAAGTTCGCGGGGAAGCCTTTTTGCCTTTGGAGCGATTCCATCAACTAAACCAAGAACGCCAAGCCCAGGGGGAGTCCCCCTTTGCCAATCCCCGCAATGCCGCAGCCGGTACCCTGCGTCAACTGGACCCCCGCATTGTTGCCCAACGCCAATTAGACTTCTTTGCCTATGCCCTGCATTTGCCTGAAGGGGGTAGCGTTCCCTTGGGGGAGAACCAAGCAGGGGAACCTCAATCGCAGCGGCAAGTGCTCTATGCGCTGCAACACCTTGGCTTTCGGGTCAATCCCCACAATGCCGACTGCCCTGACCTAGAGGCCGTGAAAGCCTACTATGATTACTGGCAAACCGCACGCCATCAACTGCCCTATCTGACCGATGGCATTGTGGTCAAGCTCAATGACTTAGAGCTGCAACAGGCCCTTGGGTTTACGCAAAAGTTTCCCCGAGGTTCTATTGCTTGGAAGTACGAACCGGAGCAGGCTATTACGGATGTGCTGGGAATTACGGTTCAGGTGGGACGCACAGGGGCCCTTACTCCCGTGGCTGAACTGGTGCCGGTGCAATTAGCAGGTACTACTGTATCACGGGCAACGTTGCACAATGCAGACTACATTACTGAATTGGATTTGCACATTGGCGATAAGGTCGTGATCCACAAAGCAGGGGAAATCATTCCAGAGATTGTGCGGGTGTTTCCTGAATTGCGACCGCCAACGGCTCAACCCTTTACAATGCCCACTGCTTGTCCCGAATGCCACCAGCCAGTTGTGCGTTCTGCCAATGAGGCGGTGAGTCGCTGTGTCAATCCTCGGTGTCCAGCGATCGTGCGGGGCCAGATCCTGCACTGGGCAAGTCGGGATGCCCTGGATATTCAAGGCTTAGGGGAAAAGCTGGTACAGCAATTGGTGACGAAGGAATTGGTGCGCACCCCTGCGGATCTCTATCGTCTGACGGCAGCACAACTGTTGAGCCTCGAGCGCATGGGTCAAAAGTCCGCTGATAAATTGTTGCAGGCGATCGCCGACTCGAAACAACAACCGTGGCCACGGGTGCTCTATGGCTTAGGCATTCGCCATGTGGGGAGTGTCAATGCCCAAATGCTGGCCGCTCGATTCAAGTCTGTTGAGGAACTAGCCACGGCCACCGTCGCTGATCTGTGTGGGGTCTATGGCATTGGTGAGGAAATTGCCCAAGCGATTCAGGAGTGGTTCCAAGACCCTGATCACCAGGCTCTAATTGCTGATCTGAAGGGGTTGGGACTGCAACTGGCTGCAGCACTTCCGCCTGCGCCAACTACCCCGACTACAGAGAAATCCCTCGATGGCAAACGCTTTGTGATTACCGGCACCCTAGCCACCCTCACCCGTGAGCAAGCAAAAGCCCTGATCCAAAAGCACGGCGGCCAAGTGAGTGAGAGTGTAAGTCGGCAAACGGATTATCTGGTGGTGGGCGAAAAAGCAGGGAGTAAATTGCGACGTGCTCAAGAATTGGGCATCCCCTGCATCAATGAAACAGAACTTATAGAAATGTGTCGTTAGACAAAAAATCAGTGGGAGTACGGAGTCACGATTCTGAAAAATCTTTTAGCCTAAAAAATGTGGCTGCTTAGTACCTAACGTTACGTTAAAGCACAATAGGGGGCAATTCGCTGATCTATGGTTTCTGTCACGCCGTCTCGACCTGCTGGAAGTGCTAATGCTATGACGACTGGTCAGGGCTATCAGCATCAGTTACACCAAATCCATCCAAGCCGCACCAATCACTATAGCCTGCGGGACTATCTCCAATTTGATAGCCAACGGGGCAGCATTACCGACTGGTATGATCAGCGGATTACCTTAGCAACAGAAGACTTCGTTATTGGTCTAGTGGAAGGTCTCGAAGAGGAAGTTGGCGCTGCCGCTACCCTCGTCATGTACAAAATTGGCGAAGAGTGGGGCAAGCGCGATGCAGTTGTCTTTAAGCAACACTTTGAGCAGGAGTACCAGCGGGAGCTACGGAAGGCCACTTTAACATTTATTCTAGAGGCTTGGTGGTGGCCCTTTACAACCCTAGGTTGGGGGAACTGGGAAGTGGATCTCACGGAGCAAAAGAATGGTTTTATGTTCATCAATATCTTTGACTCCGTGGTAGCACGCACCCTGGGGGATGTGGGCAAACCGGTCTGCTATATCTATGCTGGTCTATTTGCGGGCTTCTTTTCGGGATTGATTCAAAAGCCCCTGGGTTGCATTGAGCTGCAGTGCTACGCCATGGGGGAAACCTACTGTAAGTTCCTTGTCGGTAAACAGGATCGCATTGATGCTGCTGCCTTCTGGCAAAACGAAGGAGCTACGGCACGGGATATTGAAAAACGCCTGCGCCAAGGGGAGCTGGTGAAACGATAGGCGATAGGAGAGTGCGTTCATTTATTTTCTAGCGAGGGTTGCCCTATGTTCCGTCAGTTGAATCACCTAACCGTTGTGGCCGATGGTCGCTATGCCCGTCCTGAGGAGTTAAATTTTCTGCAGGATTATCTGGCTTCGGTGGAGACTCGCATCAGTGCCTACGAAAAAATCCGTGCTGAGGCGGAAATGATGGCGGATAAAATTCAATCTATGCAAAAGGCAGAAAATCCCCGCTGTTTCCATTTCGTCAATGGCGATCGCTCGGAAATCTGCCGTCGTGACTTGGTGGATACAATTCGCCTGTGCGCTGCGGCAATGCTCTTTTCCGAGTTGGATTTGCTACGGGATAACTTCCTGCTCTGGTACCGCACCATTGTCAAATCCTTTAACTACGAACAGACCTCCTCTTCCACCTACGGCAAGTACTTGCCAAATTTGATGAAACAACTACTCACGCCGCAAGAGCAACAGGTCATGGAGCCTGTCCTTGCTCTCAGCAGTTCGATTTTGGCACAATAATCGCAATAACTAGCAATATTAAGTTAAGTTTAGAACTGGGTGCCCAAAGATGCTACGTCAACTGGAAAAGCTCAGCCTTGAGACGGATGGTCGCTATGCCAGTGCCCAGGAGCTGGAGTTTCTGAAAAATTATCTAGCCACAGTAGAGCAGCGCATTAGTGCCTATGAAAAAATCCGGGATGCCGAGGAGAAAATCCTTGATGAAGTAGAGCGGCAACTGCGAGCTAGAAATCCCTACATTTTCCGTAAGGGCAATCAAGACTATTCAGCCGTGTGTCGGCGCGATCGCCGGCATGTACTTCGCCTAGGGGCAACCGCGATGTTATTTGGGGATTTGAATGCCCTGCGGGAGGGTTTTTTGCTGTGGTACCGCACGATTATTAAAGCCTTCAGGGATGAGAAGGCAGCGCAGGTAACGTACCAAGTCCTGCCTCAGGTGGTCAATCAAGCTCTCTCTAGCGAGGAAGCACCTTTAATGCAACCTGTGATGAGCCTCACCCAGTCCATTCTTGGGGAATAGGCTAGCTCAACTGAGCCGTGGGGCAAAAATGCGCTAGCCTAGAAGCACCGATTGCACTGGGGAACTGATTACTCCTGCGATCGCCTTTGGCGTACCATTGGTATTCGCCGCTATAGTATTACTAAGATTCATTGGGATACACAAAGGCATGACCATATCGACGCAGTTGCTGCAACGGGCAGATTTGATCGGTACACAGGTAATTACCCGTGATACTGGTCGGAAGTTAGGCGTCATTAATCAAGTTTGGGTCGATATCGACCAGCGGCAAGTGGTGGCCTTGGGGGTACGCAATACCCTCTTTACCGGGGAGCAACGCTACATTCTTCTCGACAGTATTCGCCAAATTGGCGATGTCATTCTCGTTGAGCACGATGATGATGTCACCGAGGCTCTTAATACCTACAACTACAGCACACTGATTGATAGTGAGATTGTGACGGAAACCGGCGAAGTGCTGGGTAAGGTACGGGGCTTTAAGTTTGATCCAGAAACGGGTGACATTACGGATTTGATTTTGGCTTCCATTGGCTTCCCTTGGATTCCGGCCCAACTGATCAGCACCTACGAGTTGCCCATTGAGGAAATTGTCAGCACTGGACCTGATCGCATTATTGTGTTTGAAGGGGCAGAAACCCGCCTGCGGCAATTGACCGTGGGACTCTTAGAACGGGTTGGCTTGGGGGCACCCCCCTGGGAAAATGACGAGGACGAGTACTATCAACCTGTGACACCGAGCAGTAATCAACTGCCCTCAGGGGCGCGATCGCCCGTCTATCCTCCCCAACGCAGCCGCAGCGATTACGACGAAGTCGAGTGGGAAACCCCTCCGCGGCGACGCCGGCGCCAGCCTGAGTATGTGGAGTACGAGGAGGAGTATGAGTATGAGTACGAAGAGCGGCCGCGCCAAGCTAAACCTCCAGCTCAAGCCATGCCCGTAGAACTGCCCGAGTCAGAACCCACGGCCGATCCCTGGGCAGAACAGCAACCGATTCGCCTTGAGCAGCGGCAAAAGCAAGAGGAATACGATCACGAATAGTCGGGAATAGTCCGCAATGGCCTATACCCTACTGGCCACAGTACTTCAGCAATGGCAGCAGGCTCCTGAATGGCAACAGCCACACCATTTCTTGCGTATCTTGGCGCATTGGTCAGAGCTTGTGGGAGCGATTGTGGCTGAGCACACTGTACCACTGGAACTCACCGCTGAAGGGGTTTTGTTCGTGGCAGTTGCCAGTAGTACTTGGGCACATCATTTGACGTTCTCGCGATCGCCCCTGAGGGCTAAAATTCAGCAGACCCTAGGCATTAGCCTCAGCGATATTCGCTTCTCTCATCGAGACTGGCGTCCCCCACGCCCGGCGATCGCCCGCCCTGAGGCCTTACCGAAAGTAGGAAATCTTCCCAATGTGGCTCCTGCAGCCACTCCCCAGGAGGCCTTTCAACGGTGGCAAGTCCAAGTGTACCAGCGATCGCGAGACTATCCTCTGTGCCCCCGCTGTCAGTGCCCTACACCAGTCAAAGAATTGCAGCGCTGGGGAGTCTGTGGGCTGTGTTATGCGCGGTCAGCCTAAATACCAGCGCCGTTGAGAAACTCTTCAATGGGGCGATCGCTGAGGCGACAGGCTTGCCCTTGGGATGCTTGTAAATGTCCTTGAACCAGGGCAGGCACCTTTTCCTGCTGTTGCAGGGCTTGCACCTGTTGCTCTAGGAGTTCAATGCGATCCAACAGATAGCGAATGGCTTCGGCCTCAGAGTCAGGCAGTTGACCGTGTTCCAAGGGGGCAATTTTAGCTCCTGCACGATAGACAATCCGCCCGGGAATCCCCACCACCGTACAATCTGAAGGCACATCCCGCAGCACCACAGACCCTGCGCCAATGCGCACATTGTTCCCAATTGTGAGATTGCCCAACACCTTTGCCCCGGCACCAACAACCACATTTTCACCAAGGGTGGGGTGGCGCTTGCCGGTTTCTTTACCCGTCCCCCCCAGGGTGACCCCCTGATAAATCAAGCAATAGTCACCCACAACCGCTGTCTCACCAATGACGACCCCCATGCCATGATCAATGAAAACGCCCTTGCCAATCGTGGCGCCGGGGTGAATTTCAATCCCTGTGAGGAGGCGGGCAATGTGGGAAATAAACCGAGGGATAAAGGGAATACCCCGCCGCCAAAGCCAGTGGCTCAACCGATGCAGAACAATGGCCTGCAGTCCGGGATAGCAAAAAACAACCTCTAGCCAGTTGCGGGCAGCAGGATCCCGCTCAAAGATAATTTGAAAATCTGCTTTGAGGGTGCTGAGCACACGGGGCTCCTTGGCAGTGATGCAACCTAAACACCAGTTTTGATCTTAGCGGATTTTGTCAAGTTCTCAGAGGCTTCAGGAGACCATCAAAGGAGAAGCCTGCGATCGCCGAGTGCACTGTAGGCCATATTCGAGGGCTTCAGCAACCGCTTGGTAAGAAGCTTCAATGATATTGGCAGAGACCCCCACCGTTGCCCAGCGATCGCGCCCATTACTGGATTCCACCAGCACCCGAGTTTTAGCCGCCGTGCCCGCATGACCATCTAAAATCCGCACCTTGTAGTCCGTCAGGTGAAACTCGGCAATCTCTGGATAAAAGGACATCAAGGCCTTGCGCAGTGCTTGATCCAATGCCGAGACAGGGCCATTGCCCTCCGCCGCCGTGAGCATCTCCTCACCATTGACTTCAACTTTGACCGTGGCCAAAGACTGGCTGCGAATCGTGGCCTCCAGTTGGCGTGAATCAGTGCGGCAAAAGACATCAAAGCCCTTAAGAGTAAAGGGTCGCTGGCGTTGCCCTAGTACCTCCTGAATCAGCAGTTCAAAGCTAGCCTCCGCCGCTTCAAATTGATAGCCTTCGCTTTCTAGGTGCTTAATGCGCTCCAAAATCGTCCGACTCAGGGGATGCTGCCGATCCAACTCAAAGCCGAGTTCACTGGTTTTCGCCAAAATATTGCTGATGCCTGCCTGCTCAGAAATAATAATGCGCCGTTGATTGCCCACCACATGCGGCTCAATATGCTCGTAGGTACGGGGGTTGCGCTGCACAGCACTGACATGGACTCCCCCCTTGTGGGCAAAGGCCGACAGACCCACATAGGGCGCATGATCATCGGGGGCAAGGTTGACAATTTCACTCACATGGCGGCTTACTTCCGTCAGCGTCGCCAACTGCTCTGGGGTGACACAGTCATAGCCGAGTTTCAATTGCAGATTGGGAATCAAGGTACACAGATTGGCATTGCCACAGCGTTCGCCATAGCCGTTGATGGTTCCCTGCACCATCCGCACACCGCTTTGTACCGCCGCAAGGGCATTGGCCACTGCCGTCCCCGCATCATTGTGGGTGTGAATCCCCAAACAATCAAGACCACCCAAGTGCGCCATCACCTCTGCCACCACTGCCTGAATTTGATGGGGGAGGCAACCGCCATTGGTATCACAGAGAACTAACCAATCGGCGCCGGCTGCTAGAGCCGTTTCAAGGGTTTGGAGTGCATATTCGGGATTGGCAAAGTAACCATCAAACCAATGCTCAGCATCGTAGATCACCCGTCGTCCGTGGGATTTCAGAAACTGAATGGAATCGGCAATCATGGCGCAGTTTTCCGCCAAGCTGGTCTTAAGACCGTCAGTGACATGGAGATCCCAAGACTTGCCAAAGAGGGTCACCCAGCGAGTACCGGCTGCTAGGATCGGCTCAAACATTGGCTCCTCTGCCGCCTTGCGACCGGGGCGACGAGTGGCACAAAAAGCAACGATTTCTGCCTGTTGTAGGGGTGTCTCCTGCAACTGCCAAAAAAACTGTACGTCCTTGGGATTGGCTCCCGGCCACCCCCCCTCAATAAAGGGAATCCCAAGGCGATCCAGTTGGCGGGCAATCCGCAGTTTATCTTCCAGAGAGAGGGAGAGACCTTCTCGCTGGGCGCCATCGCGCAGGGTAGTATCGTACAGCCAAATTTTCACTGTGCCGACTCTCCCTTGGGACCCTCATAGTCATTGGCGTAGGCTTGGAGCAGAGAACTGACCTGGCTAAAGACCTCTTTACCGGAGGTTTTGCCAATGGCCGATCGCTCCGGATGAAATTGTGGTCGCGCCATGTTGTGGTTAATGGCCTCTTGAACTTGGGTGCGAATTATGTCCATTAGTTCTTCTTGGGCCCGCTGGCGCTGGTACTGCGCTCCCTCTTCGGTGGTGGCATAAAGGGGCGGCAGACGGTTGAGGGCATAGGCAGCAATATCTCCTAAATCAAGGGCACACTTTTGCTCTGCTTCAACAGCGGCGATGCGGGTCATGGCCTCCGTGAGCACCAGTTCTTCCATGACGTTGATAAATTGCTTGCGGGGGACAGCGACCACTTGACCCGTCAATAGGGCACCCATGAGGCGATCTAACGCCATGTAATCTTCCACGGAAAGTTCTGTGGCTTTATCGCAAATGCGTCCTACTTCTGCTTCCTGCGTTGGTGTCAAATAACCGTTGCGCAGTGCTTGCTCAACAATCTCTTGAATGCCCATAGGTGTTTCCAATGTAATTTCTCTGGGGAGATTTACCCCACTCAAATTTAGTATATGTGGTTAGTATATGTGGTATATGCTGAAAAACTATCAAGGTCAGATCACAAGATAAAATAATAATTGCTAGCAGCCTCCCATTTTAGGGCTTGCCGGGGTGGCCTATGGTTGTTTGGTTAGTCTCTTTTTTCCAGGCAGTAGGGCCAGTTCTAGTGCCAATTTGTTTTTGTTTTGCTTGGTTACTGCTGGCAATCTTGGCTTGGGATCTGTGGCAGCTGACCCAGGAGGGGCTGGCGATCGCTCGCCGCCTGCATCAAATTCCCTGTGCCCGCTGTCGGTTCTTTTCGGGAGACTATCGGTTAAAGTGTTCACTGCATCCCGATTGGGCAGCTACTGAAGCGGCTATTCAATGTCCTGACTATCATTTTGAATAAAGCCCTAAGGAACCTAATTTATTCCTAAAGGGAGTTGGAAGAGGGATCACCTTGCTACGACAGTATCCACAATTGGTCATCTCCACAGAGGCGAGCACCTATGTCGTCCCTCTTATCGAAGGAAATTCATGGGTGATTGGCCGGGGCAAAGACTGCACGATTGTTTTGGCGGATCGCTGGTCCTCCCGTCGCCATGCGATGATTCAGCGTCTGGATAATGATGATTACTACCTTATTGATTTGGGGAGTCGCAATGGCTCTATTCTCAATGGCCAAATGATTCAGGTGCCAACGCTTCTTAAAACGGGCGATCGCTTCATTATCGGCAAAACAACCCTTGAATTTCGCACTGATGAAGCTGTCTCCACCACACCGCCAGATGCCCCTGTTACCCTTCAACCCACCATTCTGATCATTCAACCCCCCGGCATTCAGGTACAAATTTGGCAAGAACTCCTGCGCAGTCAGGGTCTAGAAGTTGTCGTTGAATCGGGGCAAATCAACAGCCGCCGCATCATTAGTGATTTTGTGACCGTGATGCAGCGCAACCCTGACCTGTTGCTCCTTGATTCGCAACTGGAAAAACCGGATATTGGCAACCTCTTGAATTGGATCAAGGCAACGTATCCCCAGCTGCGCAGTTTCATCATTGATCGTTACGACAACCATATTTCCCCCGTGCAGCGACAATGGGCAGTAGAACATGGGGCAATGGATTGGTTGCCGGCACTGCCCGATGAAAATCTCACAATGTTTGGGGCGGAAATTGCGGCTCAATTGCGGCGCATTCTCAAGGCCTTGGGGCGCAACACACTAGAGCAAGAGAAGCTCGCAGTTACCCTTTTGAATCTGCAATTGGCGATAACTGATGATTTGCCCTCCCAGTTGCTCAGTGAGTATGTGAATCGTCCGCCCTTTCCTCTGCAATAGTTGGCAGTTGATCCACCTGAAAATACTGGTGAAAGCGCTCAGTGACTTGGAGGATATAGGAGCGACTTCGGTTATCCCGCCGCCGCTGAATAAACCCCAGGGTAAGGAGTTCTTGAATGTGTTGGTAGGCGCTAGAACCCCGCAGTGCAATCACCTCTGGTTGGCGAATGGGTCCACGAAGGGCAATTAGGGCTAATGTGCGTTGTGCCGCAACCCCCAATTCAACGGGGACAAGGGACTGAACTAGTTCTTGAAAGGCGGACTTTAGTTGCAGGCTATATTTATCGTCAATTTGGACAACTTCGAGGGCCGTCTGGCGATGGGCATAGTCGTTGAGGAGCTCAATCAGCGCTAGTTCAATGGCCTCAGGGTCAGTGCCGGCAAGGGCTGCCAGTTCAGTCAGCGTAAGGGGCTGTGCCTTCAGATATAGAATTGCCTCTACCCGCATCGTTAATGTACGCAGGTCGGTGTCCCCTTGCATAGGCTATTGCCAGCGGAACAGGGCAGCTCCCCAAGTTAAACCGGCACCAAAGCCAGCGGTGGCAATTAAATCTCCAGGTTGAATATGCCCCTGTTGAATCGGCTTGCTAAGGGCGAGGGGAATCGAGGCGGCGGAGGTATTGCCACACTGAGCCACATTGCTAATCACTTTCTCCTGAGGAATGCCTAAACGCTCAGCCACCGCGTCAAGGATGCGTTGGTTTGCCTGATGCAACACCAGCCAGTCAATTTCCTCAACGGTACACCCAGCGCGGTGCAGGGCTTTCTCAATCACCTCGGGAACTTGGGTGACGGCAAAGCGATACACTTCACGGCCATTCATAGCAATGGGAGCAAATCCGCCTTGGGCGATCGCGAGATTTTCCCCTAAGGTCTGGGGAGTACCCACAAAGGCAAGGGTAAGGTGCTCATTGAGGCGACCATCACTGCGCAGTTCAAAGCTCAAGAGCTGATCGACATCGCTGGCTTGCAAGACCATCGCGCCGGCGCCATCGCCAAAGAGAATGCAGGTACGGCGATCGCCCCAATCCACCCAACGGGAGAGAAGATCCCCCCCCACGACAAGGGCACTGCGGTAGGCACCGGTGCGCAAATACTGAGCCGCCGTGACCAAGGCAAAGAGAAAGCCAGAACAGGCCGCTGTCAAGTCGAAGGCCACGGCATTCACTGCCCCAATGCGAGTTTGCACCAAGCAGGCCGTACCAAAGAGATCATCGGGCGTCGAGGTAGCCAAGATGATCAAATCTACCGCTGTGGGTTCTAGTCCTGCCATCTGTAGGGCTGCCCCTGCTGCTTCGCTGGCCAGATCCACAAGGCACTGCTCAGGAGCCGCCACGTGCCGTTCTTGAATACCCGTACGGGACTGAATCCACTCATCTGAGGTGTCCACAAGGGCACTGAGGTGGGCATTGGTCAAGCATTGACGGGGGGTTGCCGCACCCACGCCGCTAAATTTAACGCCCTGCACAGTCACTAAGCCTGATCCTCAACGGCAACGGCATGCTGGTAACAGGCCTGAATCCGCTCTGAAACACGATGATCCACTGCTTCCTTGGCCAAGCGAATGGCATTAAAAATCGAGGGGGCTTGGGAACTGCCGTGGCTAATGATACAGATGCCATCCACCCCCAAAAGGAGGCCACCGCCATGTTCTGCATGATCAATGCGCTGCTTAATTTTGCGGAGATTGGGACGCAGCAGCGCCGTACCCAGTTGACCCCGCCAGCCCCGAGGTAACTCTTCACGGAGAATTTGTATGAGGACACTCCCCAAGGATTCAGCAAATTTGAGCAGAACGTTGCCGACAAACCCATCGCAGACCACAACATCAAATTGTCCCGACAGGACATCGCGGCCTTCTGCATTGCCCAAGAAGGAGATTTGGCGATTTTGCCGCAGGAGTTGATGCGCCTTTAGGGCCAGATCGTTGCCTTTACAGTCCTCTTCGCCAATGTTGAGCAAGCCCACCTTCGGATCGGACACATCTAAGACATACCGGCTATAGATGGATCCCATGAGTGCAAATTGCTCAAGGTATTTGGGGCGGCAGTCCACATTGGCGCCCACATCAAGCACGAGGACGGATTTGCCGGGGATGAGGGTGGGTAAGACTGCACCAATGGCGGGGCGATCGATCCCAGGGAGTCGGCCTAAGCGCAATAGTGCCGCGGCCATCGCTGCCCCTGAGTGACCAGCGGAAACAACTGCATCAGCCGCACCTGCTTTGACCAGATCCATCGCCACGTTAATCGAGGCCTTGGGCTTGCGTTTGAGGGCGCTGAGGGGTTCTTCCCCCATGTCAACAGCATCACTGGCTTCAATAATTTGGGGCTTGGCTGTGGGGGCATGTTCATCGAGGTAGCGCTGAATGGGCACCGGATCACCCACAAGGAGAATATCGGCATCTAATTCTTCACTGGCTCTGAGGGCGCCAGCAACAATCTCATCGGGAGCATAGTCACCCCCCATGGCATCCACAGCAATCCGTGCACGAGTCATTGGCTGAACTCTTACGACAAAATCCTTCAGAATTTTAGCAGATGGCAGGCCTTTTCCGGTGGATGGCCAATCCCCAGGGGCGGCCAGGGGGAGAGGGTCTTCGATCCCCCAATCCCTAGCCCAATTTGCAAAAAAGGGGCTAAAGTCCTCCTGAACCCTTCACTTGCCAAGCGGGAAGCCCATCTAGGCAGAGAAACCTAAATTGAGGCCTGTACCATTGTGGACATGGGCCAGTTGTTCGTACTTGCGGGCATGCTGACGTAGATCGGCGGCCTCAGTGTCACTCACTTCACGCACGACTTTGGCGGGAATGCCCAGAACCAACGAGCGGGGAGGAACATCTTTGCTGACCACTGCCCCAGCACCGACAATGCTGCCAGCTCCCACCCGAACGCCATTGAGAACCACCGCGCCAATGCCAATTAAGCAGCCGTCTTCCACCGTTGCCCCATGAATGACTGCGCGATGCCCAACAGTGACCTCTTCACCAAGAATCGTAGGCTGCCCCGGATCGCCATGGAGGATGGCACCATCTTGAACATTGGTGTGGGCACCAATCTCGATGTAGGCCACGTCACCGCGTAAAACAGCGCCGTACCAAATGCTACAGCCTTCAGCCAAGCGAACATCGCCAACAAGGGTGGCATTGGGGGCAATAAAGGCAGCGCGATCGCTGACAACGGGTGGCCAAAAAGCACTAGGGGCAGTGATTACCATGGTTTATCCCAACAAAAACCTAAACGACTGTTTGCAAACTCAACCTAAGGATTCGGAACTGCTGGTGTCGTAGGTGCCGGTGAGGGCGTGACGGCTTCCGGGGTGGGAGGGAGGGCCTCCTCTCGGGAAGGACGGCGTTCAGGCACGGGTAGGTGGAAAAAGATCGCAGCCATGACGGCTAAGCTGGCGGCGCCAATACCCAAGGGCATGAGTTGTTTGCGCAAGGGCACAGCAGGGGCGATCGCCCGCCGAGGGAGGGAATGGAATGTTGGTCTTAGGGTAGGCAGTGTCTGGCTATCACTACAGAGTTGATCTAGGGCCTCCACCAGATCCGCCAGTTGCAGCCAAGTGAGCTGCACTTCTAGGGGTTCAGGGGATGGCTCTGCATTCTCTTGGGGAGACGTTTGCAGCAACTTTCGCGGAATGTGGAGGGACACTTGATTAAAGCCCTGAATGTTGACCTGAATCGGGTACTGGGGCGATCGCCGCAACTTGACACCACTCAACCAGGTTTGGGCAGCGGCTGGCACGCTATTGAGCAAGGCCACAAGGAATTCTTTGCCCCCCTTGAGCCGCTGATTCTGGCCAACGATTTCCCACTCACAGAGGGTGACAATATCCAACTGTTCTGCGCCCGCTTGACTGCTGAGCCCTTCAATTCGCAGTGTGCAGTTGGGCAATGAATACTGGCGTTGCAGCAGCATTAACTCACTTCCCCGTCAAATAAACTCAACCAAAGGCGTTCCATGCCCTTTGTGCCTGCGCAGAGCAGAAGTTGTGCCAAAAGCTTTAGACCCAACTCATTGAGGGCTTGGTTATTTTTGTAGAGAAAGAGACCCGATCGCTGGAGGTTCATGCGTTTGCGGAAGTGACGGCGGAAGCGATCTAAATATTCCGCCAAGGGGGCATAGGTTTCCGGGGGCAAATTTTGCGCCTGCAACTGATCCAACACCAAAAGTAAATGCCGCAGGATTGCCGTCTGCCGCCGCGCCACTTGCACAACTACGGCGGTGAGGGCCTTTGTTTCCGCCAAGGGTAAGGGGGTACGCTGGGTAATTTGGCGAAAGGGATTGGTACAGCGAATTTGCCAAAATACAACCCGATTGGGGATCATCACTTGCAGTTGCAGATCCCGCAGCACTTGGAGCATCAACTCAGAGGCATTCAAATCAACGCACTCTAGGGCAAGCAACAATAAGTCTAATTGCCAACGGGCCCGCCGAGGACACAGACTCACCCCTTGGGGGTCGGGCAGTGCCGCCAACATCGGGGGTAATAGCTCCACCTCAGGGGATTGGATTGTTTCTGGCCTTGAGTTTGCCGTTTCCATACTCTCTAGAGTGCTCACTATACAGCAATGATGACAGGACGCATGGTGAAGTAGGTCTAAATGATCTTACCCGTTTCACCGATGACGACTGCCGCCTAGTCCTTAATGTTGCCCACGAGGCTGATTCTTCGAAAAATCAGGCTAGACTTGAGGGGAACCAGATGATTGTGAGGTTGCAATGAGTCAAGAAATTCCTCCCCCAGAAGCCTATGTGGTGCTTGGACTGGCTCATTGTTTTGTGCAAGTAGAGGGAAAACTCCAGCCCGTAGAGATTATTGAGCCGATTCCCTCAGCGGCCTTGGAAGCCCTGCTCCATGGCTTGCCCACTTCTTACAGTGAAGCCCATGCCCTCACCTACGGTGCTGCCCAAGACCCACAGCAGGTGCGACCGCAGTTTCCCCCCACTGCCCATCTGTGTGATGACTATGGCGATCGCCTTGCAGCCGCTGCCCGCACCTACATTGCCCGTCCCCAAAGTACCCGTCATATTCCCCTTGGCGAAACCTACCGCAACTTCAATACTTCCACAGAACGTCAACGGGTGCTCAATTCCGAGCGCATCGTGACCGCTGCCGACAATGTCAAACAACACGCCTATACCCACCAAGTCCTTTAACCTATTCTTAGATGCACTAGAGGGAAATGACTATGGTCAGTGAAGTACAGCCGGCGTCCTCAACCTCCCTTGATCTTGCCCCTGAAAATTGGGTTGAGACGATTGAAACTGTCATTTCCGGTCTTCACCAAGGGGACGCTCCCCGCGTTGGCCAAACGGACAGTGGCAAAATTTGGATGTTTCGCTACGGCAGTGCGGATGTTTTCGTACAACTGAGTGGCCAGACGGAGGAGGACTTTCTCACCATTTGGTCACCGGTGCTGCCCCTGCCTGTAACCGATGAATTGGGACTGTATCGTAAGCTGCTGACGTTGAACTGGCTGACTACCTTGGAAGCGCATTTTGCTATTGCCGAGGAACAAGTACAGGTAGTGGCTACCCGTACCTTAGGCGGCATCACTGCGGGTGAAATTGCTCGCTTAATTACGATTGTGGCAACCCTAGCCGATGACTACGATGACGCCCTTAGGGCTGAGTTTAAGGGCTAATGAGGGCTTTCATATCCCGTACCGCTTGTACCATCCCCACAAGAACGGCGCGGCTGATAATGGTGTGGCCAATATTGAGTTCTTCAATGCCTTCAAGGCGGGCGATCGCTCCGACATTGGTGTAGGTCAATCCATGGCCCGCATTCACCCGCAGGCCCAAGGATTTTGCCTGTTGGACACCGTGAGCTAAAATCGCCAGTTCCTGCTGTTGCGCCGCTTCCCCCTTGGCTTCAGCATAGCGGCCGGTGTGCAGTTCAATAAACTGAGCGGTGGTTTTGGCAGCTGCCTCCAGTTGAGCTGGATCGGCATCAATAAACAGGCTCACGGGAATTCCCGCTCTTTGCAGGGTTTGCACCACTTGGGTCAAGGGTTCCTGCTGACTCACCACATCTAGACCCCCTTCAGTGGTGACTTCTTCGCGCCGCTCAGGCACCAATGTCACGTAATCTGGGCGAATATCAAGGGCGATCGCCACCATTTCGGGGGTGGCAGCCATCTCTAGGTTCAAATGGGTGGATACCGTCTGCCGCAGGAGCCGCACATCTCGCTCTTGAATATGGCGACGATCTTCGCGCAGATGTACGGTAATGCCATCAGCTCCCCCCAGTTCTGCCAAAACGGCTGCGGCTATGGGATCGGGTTCGACCGTGCGCCGGGCTTGGCGAATTGTTGCCACATGATCAATGTTGACCCCTAGGGTTGCCACTGAATTGCTCCTTCGTTGGGATAGAAGCTCAACCTTTTGGATAATACACCAAGGGCATCCCCCGATTGCGCACCCCAGCAGCCGCTAGCGTCCCAACTTATTGGGAACTCCCTCACAGCCACCGGGAATCGTTTCGCGGGAACGGCTGCCACTCCAAGCACAGCAATAGTAGCGTTGTTCTTCGGAGAGGTTCTTGACATTGGTAAAGTTGACATCCTCGACCACTGCACCGGTTTGTGCCCCTGTGCGAAAGTTAGGGGGATTCAAGCGATCGCGGGGACTAGCCTGCTCGACTGTACCGTAAAATAGGCGAACACGACTGAGATCGGCATTCGTGAAATCCGCCCCCTGTAAAATCGCACCTGCGAGATTGGCTCGTGTCAAATTACAGTTGCGAAAGAGTGTTCCCGTTAGATTGGCATCACTCAATTCGGTCCAGCGCAAGTCGGTACCACTCAGATCAGCACCCGCTAGCATACTGCCAAGATTAATCACCCGCACACCGTATTCAATGTCCTCCTCATAGCCACCCAACCCATCAAAAATCGCCCGTCCCAGCCGGCGATCGCGCTTCAGCGGCGATAGTAGCTTTGCGCCTGACAAAAAGCGAATAATCTTGGCCTTGCCTTCGGCATCTAGTCCCGCCAAGATAGCAGCAGTGCGTCCTTCGGCGATCGCCCGCTCCGGCGGCCAATCCTCCAATAGGCCCTCATCGTCAAGGATGAGGTCGGCAATCCCTTGGAAATAACTGTCAATCGTTTGCTGTTGGGTAATGCGGTTCTGTTGAATTGTCAAATCCCGAGAGATGACATACTGTCGCCAAGCCACATAGGCCGCCAAGAGGGCCACCAAAATTTGCCCCAAGGCACCGAAGCCTTCAGCCAGTGCCCCTACTGCATCCCAATTTGTACCTTGAAACCGTGCCCGAATCCAGTCCATCGCCCCAGTCATGGCAATGAGTGCCACCACTGTCAAACTCAGACCCAATGCGGCCAAAATGAACTGCCGTTGCTGTTCCGTCAAATCCTCCGTAAACCAGTGGTAGGTCGAAGTCCAGACCAAGGGGAAACTCAGTCCCCCCAGCACTAGAGCAGCCACCACACCCAGCGCATCCCAATCCAGTCCCCAAGCCACCACAACAGTGACCATGGCGATTGGCATCAATACCGAACGCAGCGACTGCCAACCCGTGCGCCAACGATTGCGAGCTGCCAACACTTTACTGAGACGCAAAGCAGCCGCTGTTTGGTTTTCACGGAGAGTCATTTTATCTTCGCCCATCAAGATTTGTCCTTAAAGGAATTAACCCAATCATACAAACCCTTTCCCAAGGACAAAACATGCTTAAACGCGGGAAACTCAGCATTAGAGAAGGGATAGCCTGTCGGGGGTTTAGAAAAGGTCTGTGTCAGCATTTTTCTTGGGGACATGGCGCTCCCCCTTTCTCTCCTGAGAGAAGGTTGTACAATAATTCATAAAGTTTTCAGAAAACATTTTGGGAGGTTATGGGTATGGATTGGCGTGTCCTGATTGTCCTGTTACCTGTCCTACTGGCTGCAGGCTGGGCAGTTCGCAATATTTTGCCCTATGCAGTGAAGCAAGTTGAAAAGCTCCTGCAAAAAGCAAAAGCAGCCTAGGACTTGCATTTGAGCGGGTTGGTGGGCAAGTTCTCCCCAAGACATCAGCAGGCGTGTTGCCACTGGTTTGACTTTGGGGAGACTTTTCTATAATGGGAAGTGTATTGTTAATTTTTGTAAATTAGTTTTTAGGTTACTGCCATGCCTTCCCTCGAACAGCTTGCCCATCAACTGGAGAGTCCCAACTCCCGCGATCGCCTACTGGCGCTAGCGGCACTACGGGATGTCCCTTCTGCGGATGCCGTACCCCTGATTAAAAAAGTCCTTTGGGACGAAAATCTCCAAATTCGCTCAATGGCTGTCTTTGCCCTTGGTGTCAAATCCACACCGGAGTGCTTTGAAATTCTGGTGCAGTTGCTTGAGAGTGAGCCTGACTATGGCATTCGTGCCGATGCTGCGGGTGCCTTGGGCTATCTCGAAGATGGACGTGCCTTTGAACCTCTAGTGCGCGCCTTTTATGAAGACACCGATTGGTTAGTGCGCTTTAGTGCGGCTGTGGCCCTGGGCAACCTCAAGGATCCGCGGGCAGTAGATGTGTTGCGATCGGCGCTGAAAAGCGAGGAAGTGGTGATGCTTCAAGGAGCGATCGCCGCCCTAGGAGAAATTGGCGACCCCAGGGTTGTGGAAGATATTTTGCCCTTTGTCACCGCAGAGGATTGGTTGCTACGGCAACGGCTGGCTGAAGCTCTGGGCAACCTGCCTAGCCCCAAAACCCAAGCCGCTCTGGAATACCTCGCCAAAGACGAGCATCCCCATGTGGCATTAGCAGCTCAGATTTCTTTGCAACGCTTGCAGGAGCGGCTTTCCTCTGAAGTTCAGGGCACCGGCAATTGAGATCAATGAGATCAAACCCTTTGGTTACTGCGGCTTCTGCCACAACTCTCTAAACTGGAAAGAAAGGCGCGGCATCCGCAGTAACCTATCCCTATGTCTATCCGCATTAAATTTCTGCCTTACCTCGTGGCAGTGCTGATCGGGGTGATTGGTGCGATTATTCTTTCACAACTGCACTTTACACTGTGGTGGGAGCCCGACCTACTGACACAACCGCCACCCATTGTGGAGGCAGAACCAGAAACCGCTGCTGTTGAACCCTTACCGACTCCCCAGGTGCCAAGCAACCCGCAACCGAATGGTCTGCGCGTCAGTAATCAGACGGCCTTTCCTGTGCGCGTGGTCTTGCTTGCTGCCCGCGATCGCGCCCATCCCAACACCGGGGCAGTTCACTGGGATTTTGCTCCTATGGAAGGTAACCTTAGGGGATTACTGTTAACACTGCCCGAAGGTAAGCTCACCCTCCAGTCGGGGGATATTGTCTTGGCCTTTACCCTCGATGGTTCCAAACGCTACTGGGGACCCTATGTGATTGGTGAAAATAGCGAACTGCAGCGCGATCGCCAGAGCCAAGAGTGGCAGTTGGTCCTCCGCCCCTAGGGGACTTCCTAGGTTGGCAGAGGGACTTTTACACCAATGGCCTACCAATGGCCTCTCTCTTGTGTTAATGGCTAGCCTTGGCCGTGGCTTTGGCAGCGGCATCAGCAGTATCGTGATGGTGGTTATTGGAAGTGGGCCGGGGTTGAATGACACCATAGCCCCCATGATTGCGTTCATAGACCACGTTGATTTCTCCCGTATCGCGATTGCGGAAGACATAGAAGTCGTGATCCACCATTTCTAGGTGCTCAAGGGCTTCTTGGATGGTCATCGGCGGCATGGCAAAGTATTTCATCCGCACCACTTGTTCGGGCAGTTGTGGTGTGCGATCGCCCACTAGATCAGTCACCACTTCAGGTTCAACAACACTATTGGTGTCCTTAGCGCGGGACTTATCTTGGCGTTTTTCTTTGAGCTTGCGAAGTTTGCGCGCAATTTTGTCAGCAACGAGATCAATACTGGCGTAGAGATTTTCACTGCTTTCTTCGGCGCGAATCACTGAGCCATTAGCAAATAGGGTCACTTCCGCGGTTTGTTTGGGGGCTGTGCTGCGGTTACGAGCCACGGAAAGATGCACATCAACTTCGTTAATCACATTCTGGAAATGACTGGTGGCTCGCTCAATTTTTTGGTTCACATAGCTGCGAATGCCATCCGTAATGTCAATGTTTTTACCGTGAATCACTAGCCTCATAGGGTTGCCTCCCCTGAGCAAAACAGGCTGATCTACTTCCACCCTAACATCTTCGTATCGGGGATTACAGGGCATCCTGAGGCTCTTCACCTTTATTCGTGTTCTGTGATAATTCTTATCATCTAGCTCTTGACAATTTGGCACCCCTATGAAAAGTGCCCTCGGTTGGCATTGTGCCTTGGGAATCATCCCCTACCGCGATGCTTGGCGCTGGCAACAACAACTGGTGGCTGAGCGCCGTCAAAATCCCGCAGCCCCAGATGTTCTCCTCACCCTTGAGCATCCCGCCATCTACACCCTTGGCCAAGGGGCAACCACCACCCACATTCACTTTGATCCCGTAGCTACAGGCATTGAGGTATTGCGTATTGAGCGGGGAGGCGATGTCACCTACCACTGCCCTGGCCAATTGGTGGCCTACCCGATTTTGAATTTACGCCGCCACTGCTGCGATTTGCATTGGTATCTCCACCAGTTGGAGGAAGTCGTAATTCAAACCCTAGGACACTATGGCATTAAAGGGGAGCGCGTTGCCGGCCTGACGGGTGTTTGGGTAGAGGGATACAAGGTGGCCGCAATTGGGATCAAGGTGACCCGTTGGATTAGCTTCCACGGCATTGCCCTCAATGTGGTGAACGATCTAAAGGGTTTTGGTCGCATTGTCCCCTGTGGCATTGGTGATCGCCCGGTGGGCAACCTGCGGCAATTTTGTGCCGACATTCAACTGGAGGATGTCCGGCAGCAGTTTGTTGCTGCCTTTAGCCGGGTTTTTGGGCTCGAATTTGCCCCCAAAGCCCTTGCTGATCTCCTGATCCCCATCTCTAGTTGACAAAGTTTAATCTTTATTTCAGGAATTGGCTGTTATGAATTGGCAACTTTCAGGGCACAATTTAAGTCTAAGTAGATTAGGATACAGGCCAACTCCCTCTCCTTTGCTAGGCTAACCCTATACAAACCTCCGCTTTATCAGTACGAGTCGTCATCTTCATCTCGATAAATCTTTTATCTACATTCTTCCTTGCCAAATAGTGTTTAGAACCTGTGCTGCTATGATGAACTCCGCTTCTAAAACGCCAACCCCCACCGCTAGCACCGACATGGTGCGCACCTACCTCCAGGAAATTGGGCGCGTGCCGCTGCTGACCCATGAGCAGGAAATTATTCTGGGTAAACAGGTGCAGCAAATGATGGCACTGCGGGAAAAACGCGATGCCTTGACCAAAGAACTCGGACGCGAAGCCACTTTTGAAGAATGGGCGGCGGCCTGTAATCTGACGCCTACGGAATTGCGCAATATCCTCAAGCGCGGCGAACGCGCCAAGCAAAAAATGATTGAAGCCAACCTACGGCTTGTGGTTTCGGTGGCCAAGAAGTATCAAAAACGTAATCTTGAATTGCTGGACTTGGTGCAAGAGGGCACCCTGGGTCTCGAACGCGGTGTGGAGAAGTTTGATCCCACGCGGGGCTACAAGTTCTCTACCTATGCCTATTGGTGGATTCGTCAGGCAATTACACGGGCGATCGCCCAACAGGCGCGGACAATTCGGCTGCCCATCCATATCACTGAAAAGCTCAACAAGATCAAACGCACCCAACGGGAACTGGCGCAAAAACTGGGACGGAGTGCGACGCCTGCTGAGGTGGCTGAGGCTCTAGAACTCGAACCCGAGCAAATTCGGGAATACCTGACCCTTGCTCGCCAACCCGTTTCCCTTGATCTACGTGTGGGGGACAATCAGGACACTGAACTCGGTGAACTGCTCGAGGATGACAGTCTTTCGCCAGAGCAATTTACCACAGTGGAGTCCCTGCGGGATGAGGTCAACCTGTGGCTGGCGGAACTCACCCCCCAACAACGGCAAGTCCTCACCCTGCGCTACGGGTTGGGGGATGGCCAAGAACGGTCCCTCGCCAAGGTGGGTGAGCAACTCAACCTCAGCCGTGAACGGGTGCGGCAACTGGAGCGGCAAGCCCTTGATCACCTGCGGCGGCGGCGCCGGCAAATGTATGAATACTTGGCCAGCTAAGGCGTGGATTGAGGCACTTGACCTGCAACCCCATCCGGAGGGGGGCTATTTCCGCGAGGTTTATCGCTCAGCAGGGAGCATTCCCAGAGCAGTTTTGCCCTCAGGCTTTCAGGGGGGCGATCGCGCCTACTGTACGAGCATCTATTTCTTGCTCCCCTCCACGGCCTGCTCGCGACTCCACCGCATTGCCAGTGATGAACTGTGGCACTTTTACACAGGCAGTAGCCTAACGCTCCATGTGATTCTACCGACGGGTGAGTACCAGCCCCTACGGTTGGGGATCAACCTGGATCAGGGGGAGCAATTGCAACAGGTGGTACCGGCGGGGGCATGGTTTGGAGCAACGGTGGATACGCCAGACAGTTTTAGTCTGGTGGGCTGTACGGTGGCACCGGGATTTGACTTTCGCGATTTTGAATTGGGCGATCGCCAGCAGTTACAGCAGCAGTTTCCCCAACACCAGAGATTAATTGAACGCTTGACGCTCTAAACATTTCTAAACATTAAAGAGGGTTTGCAAACGGTGACGAATCCACTGCAAGGGGGGCAGGCTTTTGATTTCTTGGGAGTTCACTAGGCCAAGTTCTTGAAGCACCTGCTGTCGTGCCGCCAGTTCATGGGCAATCTCCTCTGCCAATTGGGGGTGAGCTTGCAGCAGTCGCTGTACCGCTGAGCGAGGGACAACGAATAATGAAGTTGCCTCTAGTGCCCGCACGGTGGCAGATCGTGGCATTCCCGTCAGCACTGAAATTTCCCCAAAGAAACTCCCCCCATAGAGCGTGGCTAAGATTTGATCCAACTGCTCTGAGTACACTTCCACTGATCCCTCAAGGACAATGTAAAAGGCATCTCCCGGGCTCCCTTCGCGACAAATCGCTTCCCCTCTACCATAAAACTGGCGAGTACCCAACTCAATCAGCATTTGCAACTGGGCATTGGAACAGTGGGAGAAATAACTGATATTGCGCAGCATATCCGCCAAGGAGAGTTTCGCCTGAGGGTTTTTTTCAACAGTGGGTTCAGCAGCCGTCGGGGACTCGGCGTCCCTTGCCTCTGAATGCTGGTAATACTGGGTCAAAGAACGCAGTTCCCCCAAATCTCGCAACCGTAGATCCAACTGGGGAAAGGGAACCTCAATATGCCGCTGCCGTAGCTCTTGCTCAATGAGGAAATTGAGAGCACTTTTAATGGGTTCAGAATCTTGGGGGCGGTTAATCCAGACCAGCAATTCAAAGAGATAGGCACTCTGCCCAAAACCGCGAAACCAAACGCTAGGGGGTGGGGTTAGTAGGACGCGCGGATCCTGACGGGCAGCACTCAGGAGCGCTTCAGTGACCAGAACCGTATCACTGCCGTAGGCAACACTTACGGGGATATGGATGCGGCTATCGGGGCTACCGTAACTCCAGTTGACGACGTTCTTTTCAATAAAGCGGTTGTTGGGGACAATGACGTACTGGCTGTCGTTGGTGCGGATAATCGTAGCCCGAATAGAGATCTTCTCAACGGTGCCCAAGAGACCATCTACCTCGATAAAGTCACCCACTTTAATGGGGCGCTCCAGTAGAAGCGCTAGGCCACTAATGAAGTTACTGGCGAGGGTTTGTAAACCAAACCCAAAACCAATCCCCAAAACCCCCGCCAACACCGTGAGGGAACTGAGATCAATGCCTGCTGTTTGCAGGACAACAATAAAACCAATAAAACTGAGGCTATAGCTGACAACACGGGTAACGGTTTCTTGACTGCCCCGATCCACCCGCAACTGTGCGAGAATTCGGTCTTTGAGCCACTCACTGATCCAGCGGGAGGTAAAAATCACCAGAACAAAGAGAAAGACAACTAAAAAGAGAAAGTTCAGTGTGATTTTTGTTCGCCCCAACTCTATAAGGGGGGTATTAAAGACAACCCCGACTCGCTGCAGGAGGAACTGAATTGCATTCTCAATGTGCCCCTGCCAAGGGGCTAAACTTTCAACCGATTGCAGCACCCAAGACAAAATTAATGCCCAAAGTAAAACCCGCAACGTCAGGCGCAATAGACTGGCCACTAGTGAAAACCAGGGTTGGGAGTGTTGACTAACTTTGCTATGGAGCCGCTGTTGCAGTTGATCAATGCCCTTTAGCAGTAGCCAGTCGGTGACAACGGCGATCGCCACAAGGGCAACGATTTGACTAGCCTCAATCAATGCCACCCGTAGGCGCTGGGTGCGTGTGAGTTGGGCAATGAGCAGCCCTGCAGGCACTGCCGCTAAAAAGAGATTTAGATACCTAATCATGGTCCCAAAGAGTGTGCGCGAGCGGCTTTAATGACTGCCACCACGTCGGCATGTTTCCCGTCTAGCGCCCACACCAAAGCCGTCCAAGAATTCTGATCCTTGGCGTTGAGATCTGCACCGGCTGCAATCAGTTGTTTAACTGTAGCCGTTTGGCCCTTTGCCGCTGCGGCCATTAAGGGGGTCAGACCAAAGACCGTTTGAGCATTGACATTGGCACCGGCTGCTAGGAGTTTCTCAACAATGGCGGTATGTCCTCCACCGGCTGCAGCCATCAATGGTGTCCAACCCTCACTGTCTCCTTGGTTGACCTCTACCCCTGCGGCAATCAACGCCTCCACAATCTGGATGCGACCCAGTTCTGCTGCCAGTGCCAAGGCCTCTGCTGGGATTTCAAGGCCGCTGGCGATCGCCTCCTGAATAGCGGCCAGGTTTCCTTGCTCAATCGCGGTTTCAATGGCTGTCATCCGCTGCATCATTGCCTGTGGCCTGCCTCTAATAAGGAAAAGATAATCTATCTGAGTTAAAATGGGGTCTGCATTGAGTTCGGGATTGCATGCTATGGATATTATCACGCTCGGTTGGGTGGGTGTTCTCAGTGTCTTTACGCTTTCGATCGCCTTTGTGGTCTGGGGGCGTCACGGCATGTAGCGCATCGGGCTGGGGGTATGACCACTTCATTGGCCGATCTTTTGATTCTGGTGGCTCTGCTGCTACTAATTGTCGTGACTGGTGGCATTGGCTATCTGACCTTTGCTGAGTGGCGCGATCGCCGGCGTCTGCAGGCGGAGCAAAAAGAACAACGACGGGGGCGCAAACGTTAATGGTTGCTCCTCTAAAGGTTTTGGGCGATCGCCTCCGCAGTGCTCTGCAAGCGGCCCTTCCCCTAGATACCTTTCCCCAACCCCTGTTAGTGCCAGCCAGTCAAGCAAAGTTTGGCGACTATCAATCCAATGTTTGCCTCAGCCTCGCCAAGCAACTGGGCAAAGCGCCCCGTGAGCTAGCCCAAGAGGTTGTGGCACATCTGGAAGTTGAGGATCTCTGTCAACCCGTTGAAATTGCGGGGCCTGGCTTCCTGAACTTTCGCCTAAAACCAGCGTTTTTGGCCTCCACTCTGCAAGCTGCTCTTGGGAGCGATCGCTTGGGCATTCCGCCAGCACGAGAGCCACAACGGGTGGTGGTTGATTTTTCCAGCCCCAACATTGCCAAGGAAATGCACGTGGGTCATCTGCGCTCCACAATTATTGGTGACTGCATTGCCCGCATTCTTGAATTTCAAGGCCATAATGTTCTGCGGCTCAACCATGTGGGGGACTGGGGTACCCAATTTGGCATGCTGATTGCCTACTTGGATGAGGTTTATCCTGACGCCCTGACTACCGCTAATGTCCTTGACTTGGGGGACTTAGTAACATTTTACAAAAAGGCCAAGCAACGCTTTGACAGCGATCCTGAATTTCAGCAAAAAGCACGGGCAAAGGTGGTCGCACTTCAGCAAGGGGAAGAGCAGAGTCGCCGTGCTTGGCAGCTCCTGTGTGAGCAATCCCGCCGCGAGTTTCAAAAGATCTATGATCTGCTGGATATTCAACTCACAGAGCGAGGGGAGTCCTTCTACAATCCCTTTTTACCGGCGGTGATTGAGGACTTGGCTGCTTGCGGCCTACTGGTGGAAGATCAGGGGGCAAAGGTGGTCTTCCTCGAGGGCTTCACCAATAAAGAAGGGCAACCCCAACCCTTGATTATTCAGAAGTCCGATGGGGGCTACAACTACGCAACCACGGATTTAGCTGCCCTCCGCTATCGCATTGACAAAGACCAAGCCGATTGGATTATTTACGTCACTGATGTTGGGCAGTCCACCCACTTTGCCCAGGTGTTTCAGGTGGCGCAGCGCGCTGGTTGGGTGCCGCCCCATGTAACGTTAACCCATGTCCCCTTTGGCTTGGTCCTGGGGGAGGATGGCAAACGCTTGAAAACCCGCTCAGGGGAAACAATTCGCCTCATCGATTTACTGACGGAGGCGATCGCCCGTAGTCGAGCAGATTTAGAGCAGCGTCTTGCTGCCGAAGGTCGCACCGAGTCCTCTGAATTTATTGATACCGTGGCACGGGCGATCGGCATCGGTGCTGTCAAGTATGCCGATCTCAGCCAAAACCGCAACAGCAACTACGTCTTTAGCTACGACAAGATGCTCTCTTTACAAGGCAACACTGCGCCCTACCTCCTCTATGCCTATGTGCGTGTCCAAGGCCTAACACGGCGCGGCGACATTGATTGGTGTACCCTCTCACCAGATACCCCCCTATTTCTAGAGGATGAGACCGAGCAAAACCTTGCCAAACACCTTGTGCAACTCGAGGAAACCCTTGACCTTGTTAGCACGGAGCTATTGCCCAACCGCCTCTGCCAATACCTCTTTGAACTAAGCCAGCTTTTCAACCAGTTCTACGATCGCTGCCCTATCCTCTCGGCTACTGCGCCAACGAAGCAATCCCGTCTAACTCTTGCCTATCTCACTGCTCAAACGCTGAAACTAGGGCTATCTCTTCTGGGGATTCCAGTTTTGGATCGGATTTAGGGCCTACTGGTTACCCTGGGGCACATCAGGCCATTTCCGGGAAGGGATTTTCTAAAGGATGGAAAGGATGGCAGGCCTATTCTCCAGTCTCTTGCTGGCGGTTATTGTCCTGCTGACATGGCCCCATCTCTACCTCATCCAGTTTTATTTTTGGCTATTTCGCCGCCAGTTGCCCAACAGCCTAGAACTGGGTGGCTTGTTCATCGTGTGGGCGATCGCAGGGGGTACGGGTCTTGGCTTCCTAGTGAGTCTCGCCCTTGGGTTTGTTCTATTGCCGTGGCTTTGGCCAGAGGTGGATGAGATAGGGCAATGGTTCACTGTAGCTGCGATCTACTTCGTCAATTCCCTCATTTGGTTTGAATTAGGCTATCGCTGGGGTCAGCGCCAAGCAAAGCGCCTCGAGTCTTGAGTGGGTTCTATTCATGGGAAAAGGGCTGTAATATACATCATGGGTGGTTTGTGCGGTTGCGGCAGCGGAATGATTAAAAATGACGTTTGGATTCGGGCCATGGCTGTCCAAGGCATGATTCAGCCCTTTGAGCCAACATTAGTGCGGCGGGTGGCTGAGCAGCCCGTGATTAGTTTTGGTCTTTCTTCCTACGGTTACGATATTCGCCTCAGCCCCAAGGAGTTTCGTATCTTTCGCCATGTGCCCGGGACAGTGGTGGATCCAAAGAACTTTAACCCTGCCAATTTAGAATTTGCCCCCCTCCATGAGGATGCCAATGGCATGTTTTTTATTTTGCCCGCCCATTCCTACGGCCTTGGGGTCGCCCTAGAACGGCTACAGGTACCCGAAAATGTCACGGTTCTGTGTATTGGTAAAAGTTCCTATGCACGGGCGGGAATTATCGCCAACTTGACACCGGCAGAAGCGGGCTGGCGAGGCCATCTGACCTTAGAATTTTCGAATTCCTCCAGTGCCGATTGCCGTATCTATGCCAATGAGGGAGTTGTGCAGTTGCTCTTTTTTGAAGGTGAACCCTGTGATGTGAGTTATGAAACACGGCGGGGCAAATACCAAGATCAGCCGGAGGCCGTTACATTGGCGCGGGTTTGAGTGAGTTGCTGCAACAGTCGTTGGGGTCCATGGTGTCCCCACTGATAGCCCTGCTGAAGATAGGGGTCGAGCCGGCGGCGAATCTGTTGGTAACCCCAGAAGATCACTCCCCCCTGTAGAACAACATTGGTATTGACTCCCCAGAGGTCAGTGCCGAAGGTTAAGCCTGGCCAACTGGTGAGATAAATCGCCGCATACCACAGCAAGACAAACTGACTCAGACTCCCAAAAGCCGGCAGGGGAAAAGGCACGCCGTAGGCTTGGCACGCTTTGCGGATATAAGCAAGGGTACTGATCATGGCCAGCACCACATCGAAAAATCCCCCCGGCAGCAGTAGGCTAGCCACCATCTGTGCGGTTAACCAAGACCATGCCGACGTGTCTTGGGGGCCAAGAGCTGCCCCGAGGCTCTGTTCAACTTGACTGGCTTGGTGGAGAATTCGTAGAGCACGGGCTTGAGGAGCCTCCTGTTGTAGCCACTGTTGAAGTAGCTGTCGCAGTTCTGGAATTCCCTGACCCGTTGTGCTGCTCACGGCAATACCTTCAGCCATTGGTGGGTAGAGATCCGCCTTGGCGAGAATGAGCTTGTGGGGAATCCTAAGGGTGCGCAGGCGATCGCGGGCTTGGCATTCAACGGGGGTGAAGCTGTCTTGGGTCACAAAA